>DAOUSR010000254.1 GCA_030627125.1 Thioploca sp. | reverse complement strand
GGTTTTCGAGTTGTTCGTGTGTTGTAGTGCGGACTTATTTTTGTTTTAGATTTTTATGATTTTTTAACAAGCTCGTAGGATGGATTTACTATCCACCCTACATATTTAATACATATTTACCAACCTAATATTCAATATTTTATAATGGATTTTAAATTACACACAACAGATGGTCTTGCTCGTCGAGCTAGTTTGCATTTTTCTCGTGGTACAGTAGAAACTCCTGTCTTTATGCCAGTTGGAACTTATGGTTCGGTAAAAGCCATGATGCCAGAGCAAGTTCGTGCGACTGGTGCCGAAATTATTTTAGGCAATACTTATCATTTAATGTTACGCCCCGGCACTAAGGTAATTAAAGCACATGGTGATCTACATGACTTTATGCACTGGGATAAACCGATATTGACTGATTCTGGAGGCTTCCAAGTATTCAGTTTAGGCAAAATGCGGGAAATTACTGAACAAGGAGTAATGTTTCATTCCCCAATCAACGGAGATAAGTTTTTTTTAGGCCCAGAAGAATCGATGGCAGTACAACTGGACTTAGGTGCTGATATTGTGATGATATTTGATGAATGCACGCCTTATCCAGCTACTGAACAGGAAGCTCGTGATTCTATGGAATTATCTTTACGTTGGGCGGCTCGTTCTAAAACTGCTCATGGAGCTAATCCGGCAGCTTTATTTGGTATAGTACAAGGCGGTATGTATGAAAACTTGCGGCACATTTCGTTGACTGGATTGGTTGATATTGGGTTTGATGGCTATGCCCTTGGTGGTTTATCGGTCGGTGAACCTAAAGACGAAATGCAACGAATTCTAGCAAATATTGCTCCTCAATTGCCAACAGATAAACCACGTTATTTAATGGGAGTTGGAACTCCAGAAGACATTGTGGCAGCAGTGAAATGCGGAATTGATATGTTTGATTGCGTAATGCCTACCCGCAATGCTCGTAATGGTCATTTATTTACTAGTCATGGAGTGGTACGGATTCGCAATAGCCAACATATATATGATACTGGCCCATTAGATGCTGATTGTAATTGTTATACTTGCCAAAATTATAGTCGGGCTTATTTGCATCACTTAGATAAAACTAGAGAAATTTTAGGTTTAAACCTCAATACTTTACATAATTTACATTATTATCAAAATGTTATGCAAAGATTACAGACTGCTATTGCTGAACAACGGTTGGCTGATTTTAGGTTGGAATATCACTGATTTTAGAGTCCAAATTTCAGTGGCTGTAGTGATAATATGGTAGGTCAGAAAAAATACTAGCCTTTATGTTTCATACTTTCGTTAAATTGCCGAGCTATTTCTTGTAATTGTTCAAGTTCAAGATCATTGGCCAAATGAATAATTTTATTTGCAAAATTCTCCAATTGTAAGTCAGAAATTTTAAGCTGTTCGGCAAATTCCATCACTCCAGTAATATCTCCTACCATAGTTAAATTGGATAGCTCAGTAATCTGTTCTGAAGATAAAATAGGTAATTCTTCCTCACTAGCTTCATTTGGATAAATCCATTGTAATTTTAAATATTTACTCAGCAATTCCAATAATTTAGAATTATTAATTGGTTTATCGATAAAATCGTTACAACCAGCCATTAAACAATCTTGACGATTCACATCAAATACACTAGCGGCAATAATTGGTAACATTTTATCATCCTGTCTTATTATCCGAATAGTTTCAAGTCCATCCATTTCTGGCATCATCAAATCTATAAAAATCAAATCTGGATGTAGCTGTCGATTTGCTTCCAAACCTATATTTCCATTACTAGCTTCTGCTATTTCAAAACCTAATGGAGTTAAAATATCTATTAAAAAAGTCCGGTTTGCTTTATTATCATCTACTACTAATATTTTATATGGATATATTTGACTCTTATAACCAATCACTGATGGTTACTGGGTAATAATCTGGGAAATATCGGATATTATTGGCAATTTGAAGATTACTAAAAAGCTAGAACCTTGTCCCAATACACTTTCTAATTGTATCTCTCCATCCATTGCATCCACTAATGTTTTAGTTATTGATAGACCTAAACCGGTACCTTTAGATTTATGATTTCTATCTCCAGATTGTTGAAAAGGTAAAAATATATTTTGTAACTCATTCTCATCTATCCCAATTCCAGTATCCCTAACTTGTAAATTAATATTTTCACCCTGACGAGTTATCTGAAAAGTTACTGTACCCTGCTCAGTAAATTTAACCGCATTACTCAATAAATTGATGAAAATTTGGCGTAGACGTTTTGCATCTCCATAAACAACTGTAGGTAAATTATCCGCAAATTCTATATTAAAATTTCACTACCGTACACTTTCATCTTCTTAATGTAAGAAATTGTTTAATAAGGAAAAGTTAAAAGATGGCAAAGGTAAAGTTTCTCTTAATAAACGCTTGAGTAGTCTTAAACCAAGTT
>DAOUSR010000030.1 GCA_030627125.1 Thioploca sp. | reverse complement strand
TATCCATCATCAAAACCAAACGTGGCAAGTATGGTGGTACGTGGGCTCATTTGCAAGTTTTAACTCATGCGGCTGGAAAATTAAGTGCTGACTTTTTAGTAGAGATTATCCATGTTTTTCTTAACGATAAGATATTAGGATGGCGTGATATTGGTGGGGATAATTATATCTCCCTTAATATTGCTATTGATAAATTTTTACCAGGTCGTGAAGCTACAAACTCTAACATGGGTATTTATATCAATACTGCCAAATTACTTAAAGCTAAGATACTTGGTGATAATGGTAATTGGAATAGTGCTACTCCAATACAATTGACTAAACGTGCTAAATTTGAAGAAAAGCTGATTGGTTTCCTTGAGATGAATCTTGTTCGTGATTGGAATCATCTTAAAGAGTTAATTCATAGATTATAAGTTCTAACTTACCCTTGCTCACCGACCTATCGGCGGGAGAAGAGGAGTGTTAGATGGTCAATCATTCTTAATTATTTTCAATATCAAGTATTTATTAACTTCATTAAAGAAACGAACGATGAAAACGGTTCCCCAAATAGATGGTGAAAAGATTATTAATTTCTTGGGATTAGCTCATGATGATTATTTAGCATCAAGATTACTGTTACTGAATGGTATGCTTCCACAAGGCTGTGCATTAGCAGCAACATCAATTGAAAAATATTTGAAAGCAATACTATCTGTACATAATGAAAAAATACCGAAAAAGAGTCATCTTAGTAATAATTTAACATTCCTTATAAAGAAAATTTACCCTGAATTATATGATGAGTTATATAGAGATGATTTTGCAAAATTTCTTGGAATTGCTTATGACATTTTAAGATATGCACCTATACAAAATAATGGATTTTCTATAGTTTTAAACCAATACCGTACACTTGAGAGATTAGACAATGTGGTCGCTAATCTTGAAAAAGGTTTTAATATACAGAAAGATAATAAAATAATAGAAACTCCATTGCATAGAGATGTTAAAAATAACTCTTTAATGCTTATAAAAGACAATGTAGTATTTGGAAATATATCAAAAGAAGAATTATTTGCAAAAGAAAATCTAGTTCACGAATTAAAAGTTGGAAAAAATTTGAGTACATTACAAATTAAGTATACTACTAGAGTTGTTTTTGATACAGGAAGTTTTTGTAAAAAGCCAGAATTAACAAGAGATAAACCATCTTTTACTCTAACAAAAGGGTGACTACTAATTAAGTTCACTAGTTAGGTTCGTAGGTTGGACTGATGTGAATAGAGTATAGTAAATAATCACTGAATCAATTCTAACTTTATCTTGGAGGCCGACCTATCGGCGGCTCAAGAATGGTGTTATCCTGATGAAAAGTTTCACCCTATACTTACGCTTCTCCAAGTCGCTACGTTCGGGTTATACTCAGGATAACCAGTATTGAAGCGGACACTTTACATCCTTGTCTAGTGCCGCTTAACATCTGGTATTATGTGCTAATTATCATCACTTGTAAGTGTTATCAATTTGAGAAGTATAATATGATTACGTTAATCGTTAATGTGAAAATTAAAGCAGAGTTTCTTGATGAATATATGATTCTTGCTTCTAAATTAACTAAAGAATCTAGACAAAGAGCTGGTTGTATTTCGTATGTATTTAATCAAAATATCGACAAACCAACAGAGTTTGCTCTTTTTGAACAATGGGAAAGCCAGTCGCACTTAGATGAGCATCTTCGTGCGCTTATTATTCTTTTGGGGGAGCCAGAATCTGGTGGTTTATTACCTAAAAAATTAATGGATATGTACGAAGCCGCCGAACCAGTTTCTTATACTGCAATCGAGTAGAAAACACATAAAAAGGCATTTAAACGGAACTAAAACAGTTGGTTAGATTTAGATTCGCTCCACATTATAACCAACAATTTTAGTCCGCTTAATGCGGCGTTATATGTCGCTTCTTTTCAGATTGTGTTTTAGCTTTTCATATACGCTTTGGTTACGGTTTTACCATGCTGTTTGTTGAGGTCTCCTTAAATAGCACGTAGTTTGGAGTGAGCTTGCGAACTCCAACATTCAAAAGAATTATAACTTCAAAATGTTGGACTTCCTTTCGTCAGTCCAACCTACATTAGCTGGTAATTGTAAGCTTAATATCGTAACTGTTCCATTATCTACAAAACCAGAAAAAGTTACCATTGCTAATCCTGCAACAGTAAAATGTTTTCTCGTTCCCAACGTCTTCGTTGGGAATGCAGTCAAGGACGCTCTGCGTCCCGCAATGCGGAGCATTGCAGAAGACATTTCCAACCTAAAAATTAAGGACAATGCCCCTATATAAAATTATGATTTGTAGGGATAATCCCTTGTGGTTACTCTTAACTTAATGGCACTGAACCTAGAGGTTGGAAACGAGAAAAACTTGGAGTTTCACCAAAATTTCATAACGCTCACGAAACATCCATGTACCTAAGAAATATTCAATTCTGCAAAGGGTTCCATAGTAAATTGCTGATCTGCATGATAAGATGAACGTACTAAAGGCCCACTCGCAATATTTTTAAACCCCATTTTATATCCTAATTCAGCTAATTCATCAAATTCTGTTGGTAATACATAACGCTGAACTGGTAAATGTTCACTAGTAGGTTGTAAATATTGCCCTATAGTAAGCATTTCGCAATTATGAGAACGTAAGTTTTCCATAACCGTTAACACTTCAGCAATCTCTTCTCCTAAACCTAACATTAAACCAGATTTAGTGGTTATCTGTGGATATATGGCTTTAAAATTTTCTATTAACTTTAATGACCAATTATAATCAGCTCCGGGACGCACCGATTTATATAAACGTGGTACGGTTTCTACATTATGATTAAACACATCAGGCAAACCCTGCTGAAAAATTTCTAGGGCAGCATCCATCCTGCCTCGAAAATCTGGGACTAATATTTCAATTTTAGTGGTTGAAGATAATGTTCGTACCTCATTGATACAAGCCACAAAATGTCCAGCTCCACCATCTCGCAAATCATCACGATCCACCGAAGTAATCACAGCATATTTTAATTGCATAGCAGCAACTGTTTTTGCTAGATTCATCGGTTCATTAACATCAAGTGGTTCTGGGCGACCATGAGATACATCACAGAAAGGACACCGTCGAGTACAAATATTACCCATAATTATGAAAGTAGCTGTACCAC
Source organism: Thioploca sp. (assembly GCA_030627125.1). GTDB lineage: Bacteria > Pseudomonadota > Gammaproteobacteria > Beggiatoales > Beggiatoaceae > DRQV01. The sequence continues at coordinate 22,127 of DAOUSR010000030.1, read as the reverse complement.
CAGCAAAGCACTCATTTAAATTAGGACAAGAAGCTTCCTCACATACAGTATGCAAATGATGTTGCCGTAATTTACTTCTAATTTTAGTTACTAGATTGCTGTTAGAAACTTTAATGCGTATCCATTTAGGTTTACGAAGGATATTATTCATTAGATATAAAGATTATTATAGGACTTACGGATTGAAAGAGGTATTATAATATGAATCAATCAAAAACCCAATCCCGTTTGGATAAAGCCAAAAAATCATTAAGATATTTCTGGTTCCCATGCACCAGCGTAAATGATTGATTATATAGTAACATTCTAGGACTGACACATTGTATTTAAACTATTTTATAAAATAATTATCTTACCAATGCGTAAGTCCTATTGCTATTTTACAGCAATTATAAATTCTTAATTAATTTCAATAGCATTCAATAGTTGCAGCAATATCATTCCAAAGTATTTGAAATTTTTGGTTTATCCCAGTCACCGGTAATATGGTATTGAAAATTGATAACTGATTCAAATTCCTCCTGTACTGCTTGCTGAATTATAAGAGCTGCTGCTCCTCCTACCAGTCCCAATGCTAAAGCTCCGGCTAAAGGTAAGGAGGTAGAAAAATGTGGATATACTGTAACATGTTGATTGTATTTTTTATTTACGAAATCAGTAGAACCATCAATTTTAACTCGGGCTGATGGGCCTTGTAAGATGAATTTTTCGGTTCGAGCTATACCTTTCTTAATAAAAAAATTGCCGGCAATAGTATCAAAACCAAATCCTTTATCAAATACATCTCTAAAATCTAAATTTAAGCGGCGGGGCAAAGAATAGATATCGAATAAACCGAAAACTCTACCTACTCCGGGTTCAACTTTCAAAATGCTACCAGCCATAGTTACAATATTTAAAGTTCCAACTAAATTTGAGCTATTGACAGCATAAGGAGCAGCAAACCAATAAGAATTAAGGTTGATTTGGCTGGCACCTCCAACAATCGGCGGTTCGGAATAGCCAAATTGTTGGAACATGGAACCAATATTATCGCTATTCAAAGTAGCTTTTAGCCGAGTTTGATGCTGCCCTACAACATAACGCCATTGACCATCGGCTTGCAAATCCATATTTTTGGAGCGAGTAGTTAACTTTAGCTTTAAACCATCATCATTTGGTTTGGTAGTTAGCTGAATTTTGCCTAAATTAATATCATCTAACATTAATAAACTACAGTAAAATGATAGTGAAGGTAAATTATGTGGGTTTGGTGGCTGCGACTTACTATCTGTTTTAGAAGTAGGTGAAGTTGGTATTGAAATAATTATTTTTTTGAAATTTAAATCGACTTTATTTTTTAACTTATCAAATTTTACTTGCCCGACAATTTTATCACTCTTTATTGCCGCTTGCCATAGATAAGGAGTGTAGTTAGCGTTTAATTTAACATTGGAAAGCTGTTGTCCGACAACTTCAAATTTGTTTAACTTGAGGTCTGCTATGGTGATGTTTGGTAATGGGTAACTTGCTTCTGAATTTGAAGATTTAGACTTAAATTTTTCTAACCAAGCAGTTACTGACAGGTCATCTATAGCACCTTGAATCTTTAACAGTTCTGCATCAGGTAATGTTGCCAAATCGCTTCCTAATACCAGATTGCCACGTTCAAGCTTACCTTGTTGGATGCGAAATATATTGTTAAATATTGTGCCATAAGCTGCCCGAATCAATATTTCTTTATTAGAATCAAAGTGGAGTTGTACAGCTAAAAGTTTTGATTTATCAGCAATTTTACCGATTGGTTGAGGTAGTTTTACTTCCATACCTTGTAAACTTGCTTGGATATCTATATCGGTGTATTTATTACCTGCTACCGAACTGTTAGGAAAATCTATTGTTATATCCAAAGGTGTGTTGCCAGACATGAATTTGGCTAGCGGCAATTGAGAAGTTGCTGGAACAAAATGTTGCAGATAGTGCGAAATAAATTTGGGATCAGCCTTACTGTGGATTTTTAACGTGGTGCGTTGGGGATATTTATTAGTTTGGCTGAACATGGAAAATTTAACTGGATTCCCCCGCAATTTGCCTCGCATATTATTAGCCGATACTTGTTGTTTATCAAAGTGTAACGTTCCATAAATATCAGTCACAGTCATAGCGAATAATTTATCATGCAACGTTGTATCCTTAAAAATAAGCTGGCCATTTATTGCTGTTTGTTTATCACGAGTCAATGGAATAGCTAAATTCAGCTGCAAACCTAATTTTCCGGTTAAATCTAATACTTGGTTAATGTTAATCGTATTTTGTAATGGGCTGTGATTAACAAAATCTAAACTATCAGCTATGCTACCTTGAGCATTCACTACCACCTCAACGACTGACGGATGTTTGAATAAACTGGTTATTTTTACTTGTAATGGTTTGGAATTTTTAGTGTCTAAGCGTAAACCCATACTTTTGCCATCGTTAGTTGTAACTGTCAAATCATGGTTTTTAATTACAATTTTGCCTTTAGCTCGATTAAATTGCGGCCAACCATTAGCATATTGCAGTGAAGTATTGTTAAAATCAGTGTTAAATTCAAATTGTTCCAACCAATTATTGATTGGCCCTCTAATTATAGCTTTAGTATTATTCAAATCACCGTTAAATTGAGCTTTTTCAAACCACTTAACTACACTAGGAATTTTTCTATTTGGTAGATAAGTTGGTACTTTGGCTAGTTTTCCATTGTTAAGAGTTATAACCAAATCAGCAGAAGGAATCTCTCCATTGTTAGGAATTTTTATCTCTCCATTGATTTGCAACCTAGCTTTATCTGCAACAACCTGCAATTTATTTATCGTCAACTTTTGTGGTTGCCAAGTTAATTTACCTTGCAAATCGCTCAATATTAATGGTTTGCTGTATAAATCTGCCAGCTCAAGTTTTATATCACCTTGCTTAATCGCAAAACTACTCTTGTTGGAATCAACTTCTAATAACCCAGCCATATTTTTAATAGTAATCTGTTTAGAATCAGCAAGTTGATAATTACTAATAGCCACTTGGTCAAGAACAGCCTTCACTTTGAATTTTAATTCTTTACCAATGCCTCGCAATGCAATTTGAGCTGTAGTGAGATTACCGGTTAATTTGGCCAGTTGTTGAACCATCTTTTGATCGGGAATATGTTTAATTAGCTTTTCTAGTTTGTTATTATTAACTGTTATTATCAGGTCACTTTTAGGTACATTGCCATTTATTTCCACCTTTCCAGCAACTTGTAACGGTATGCCATTCACCATAGCCCGCAATCTTTCCGTACTTATTTGCCAACGTTTGAGAGCAATAGCACCTTTTAACCTAGTTACGGCAAAGGGAAACTCAGATGGAATTATCGTAGCCAAATCAATCTGTAATTGCCCAGAAGCAGAATTAATAGCTAAGTGGCCAGAAAAATTACGGATGTTTGCTTGCGGTAAAGCTAGGTGTAAATTAGAAAAATTAGCATCCACTTGCCAATTATCGTTATAAACCCATTCGACATCGTACAAATCACCTTGCGTAATTGATAAAACTTCATTTAGTTTAGGAACAAGTTTCTTGAGTGGTAATAATTGGAATAATTTTGCTACAACTAGTCGGTTAATTTTCCCACTTATACTGGGTAAGGAAGTTGTTGGAACCTTTAACTCAGCTTGAGGTAACAAAAATAAGAGTTTCGCTTGTAAGGCTTGGGGTAGAGTAATTTTTAGTCTTACTTCGTGGTTAAGCCATTGCTCTAAATCAGTAAATTGTTGGTTAATAATTATCTGCCAAATCCCATCAGCTTGTTGTTGAACTTTAAAATTATTGGTTACTGATTGTGGAATTGACTTCGCATACTGTAATTTCTCAAGGACGAATTGCCCAGCAATATTTACCCGTTGCCATTGGGTTTTAAATAAACTGGTAAATGAGAATGCTTCGGCTTGGAATTGTTGGATAGCTTGCTCTGGTAAATTACCCCTGCCAGTAAGTGTGGAATTAGGTCGGTCAAGAATGATTTGTAGGTCGGAAAAATTTAATGGCGGTTGCTTCGGTTCTAACCAAGTCAGTGCTTCAACGTGCAGGGATATATAAGGTTGTTTGGATAACCACGATAAATCAGTTGGTTCATCGGAACTTGGTTCTAAACCAACCAATTTAATTTGGCCATTTGGCTCATGAGCAACCGCAAATTTACTGCCTTCAACAGTTATCTTATTAGTGAGAAGCTGCCATTGCAATAATGATTTCCATAAGTCTAAGACTACTTCTACCTTGGCTATGGTAATTGCACTAATTTTATCATTAGTAGCTAATAAATTAAACTGCCTTAATGCTACTGTTGGTTTGCCATAAGTCCAATAGGTCTCAATGCTATCTATAGAAATGGGTTGGCTTGTAACTGTATTTATCCAATTTTCAATTTGAGTTTTATAGTTAGGTAATTTAGCAAATGCAACGCTCAATAATATGATTACTAATCCAAGGATGAATAGTAACCATGATAGACAGAAAAAAATTTTACTGTGAGAAGATGTATTCATTGCATAATGTTTAGGGTAACCGAAATTACCTCTACGAATTATAATGTTTAGGGTAACCACAAGGGATTACCCCTACGAATTATAATGTTTAGGGTAACCGAAATTACCTCTACGAATTATAATGTAGGGGCAATATGGTTGCCCTGTTCTTATTCAAGTATTTGAACAGCGGCTCCTACCATTGTCAATTCTATACTTCCATTACCAGTTAGAGTATTTTTATCGCCATACCTTTCTAAAGGTTTACCTACGCTACCAGTAATTTGATCATTTTCTATGGTTAATCGATATTCGTTAAAAGTTCCCCAAGAACTGTTAGAATGTCTGGGAGTTCCAATTTTTCTACCTCGTTTTAACCGCATTAAATGACGAATAGCCAAAATTTTTGGAATAGCATCAAACTCGGACTCTTTGGATTCATCATTAATTTCAGCCACAATTCTTTCATATTCATCAACATATACCCAATCTAAATCACCTTCTTGGTCTGTATCAATGAGGTACTGGCTATAAATATCACCAATTAATTTGGTATTTAAAAAGCTAGATGGTTCTGGCTTCTCAAGAGTGTAGTGGATAACTTCTGCCCCAATAAAACCAGCTTGAACCACTTTGATATGTAATTCAGTTTCATAAAAATTACTAGAAGTTTTATAATCTCCTTTCCATATAGTATCACGTAAACGTTGTTGCACTAGTTTAACATCAAAATCACTTTGAACTGTTGAATCTACTACACTAAAAGTTGTATCATCTGGATTGAATTCCAAAGATAAATTCCAATTAAGAATATCATCATTAATTTGATTAATTGTTTGTATGCCAGCGATGTTCAGTGCTGTATCAGATTCTACTGGAGCAAGCAAATAAGCTTTAGAAAAATCCACCTCAGTAGCTTGAACAGCTAATAAACCCAATATACTTATTAAAGCAATAAAATATTTCATAAATTTCCTTTTTTCATAATTAGCTCAATATTAAGCAAGCATAGAGCCAATATAATTAAATTTATCCAAATTAGTGTACAATATATCATTATAAATGGTAAATTAAAACTGTGATAATATCAATCTTTATGTAAGCATAGGAAAATAAAATGTCGGGTAAAACAATTTTACTAATCGCTCCCACCGGTCAAGTTGGTTGGGAGTTGCATCGTTGTGTACAACCACTTGGACAAATATTAGCTGTTGGAAGAAATAATAAAGCACAAGCTTTTATTGATTTAGCCGATCCTGATTCAATTCGTAGTCTAATGCGTGAAGTGAAGCCTGATATTATTATAAATGCTGCTGCGTATACAGCTGTCGATAAAGCTGAGAAAGAATCAGAGTTGGCATATACTATTAATGGTACTGCACCTAGTATTTTAGCAGAAGAGAGTTTACGTTTAAAATCGTTGTTAATACATTATTCAACTGATTATGTTTTTGATGGTACTAATGATAAGCCTTATACTGAAGATGACCCAGTGAATCCAATGGGAGTTTATGGTGCAAGTAAACTTGCTGGTGAAAAAGCTATTGCTGCTATTGGTGGTAAGTATTTTATTTTACGCACTGCATGGGTATATGGTTTACGAGGTAACAATTTTTTATTAACAATGCAAAAACTTGCTAAGGAACGTAAAGAGCTTAAAGTAGTTGCCGATCAAATTGGAGCTCCCACTTGGAGTAGAATAATTGCAACTGCTACAGCACATGTTTTAGCCCAACTTAATTCACCGTTGTGCCAGCTTGACATTGAGAGTTTGTCAGGTGTTTACCATTTAACGTGCAATGGCCAAACTAACTGGTATGAGTTTGCTAGAAGCATTATAGCTCAATGTGACAAGCAACCTAATATATTGCCAATTACAACCGATGATTATCCAGCTCCGGCTAAACGTCCGATGTATTCAGTATTGTCTAATGAAAAATTGGCCAAAACTTTTGGGATTGTATTGCCTGATTGGGATAGAAGTTTGGATTTGTGTTTAACTTCTCGTTATGATTAGAATTATTAATATTAAATACTGAATTGCTCTATCAATTTATCTACTAAGAATTTTCGTAAAAATAGTTACAAATTTATTCATAACTAGAAAATTGGCCATAATTTCCAAAATTGATTTTAAATATTCTTTTTTAAAATAAATCTATACATAACAACGAGAGTTTTAACATGTTTAAATTTATCATATTTTCAATAATATTTTTTGTAATTGCAGGGTGTGAACAACAAGATGTTAAAATTAATTCTGAAATTAAAGAAGCAGCTTCTTATTCTGATTGCGAAAATATTAATAGTTGCTTACGTATACCTTTAGGTGAAAAAATTAAAACTATAGACCCTGGTATTGTTTCTCAAGTATTGGATTATATAGTGGTTGATCAACTATTTGTTGGATTAACAGCCTTAGAAAAAGATACTTATAATGTAATTCCAGTATTAGCCACCAGTTGGAAAGTTAGTGAAGATGGCAAGGTTTATACTTTTATACTACGTCAAAATATAACATGGAATGACGGTAATCCTATTACAGCTCATGATTTTGTGTGGACAATTCAGCGTAATCTTGCCAAAGAAACTGAATCACCAAATGCTTCTGCATTATTTGTTATTAAAAATGCTGAAAAATTTCATAATGGTGAAATAGACAAAACGATGGTAGGTATTCATGCAGTTGGTAATTATAAATTAAAATTTGAACTAGAATATGCGGCGGGTTATTTTCCTTCTTTAGTAAATCTGCGAGTTTATCGACCTTTACCAAAACACGTCATTACTAAATATGGAAATAATTGGACTGAACCTAAAAATATTGCAACTAATGGCCCTTATTATTTGAATAAATGGGAAAAAGGTAATAAAATTAATTTAAAAAGAAATCCTTTATATTATGAAACAGCTAAAATTAATGAAATTTATTACTACATAATTCAAGATAATTATATTGGTTTAACCATGTATGAAAAAAATGATTTGGATATCATAGGTGGTTTATATCTTCAACTACCTCAAACTGAAATTGCTCGGATTGAAAAAAATACCATATTGTCCAACGAAATCCAAATGGGACCTCAAGGCTGTACTGAATGGTATGGATTTAATACCCAGCGTTTTCCAACCGACAATATAAATGTTCGTAAAGCTATTTCTACTGCTATTGATAAACAACTATTACTAGAAGTAATTTTTGGTGATAGTAATATTCCAGCCACAACTATTACTCCTTCATGGTTAATTTCTACTGATGCAAAAACTAAAATGGGTATTCAATTTGAACCAAAACAAGCTAAAGATTTTTTAACCCAAGCTGGTTACCCTGAAGGCAAAAATTTCCCTGAAATTGTATTGATGCGTAGTACTGGAGAAACAATTGATCAAGAAGTTTCTAAAGCAATTCAAACTATGTTAAAACATTATCTAAACATTAATATTAAGTTAAAGGATTTACCATCCAAACAATTTATGGGTACCGTATTAGGCAAACCAATTGCAGAAAGGCCACATATTTTTCGAATACGTTGGTGTGCTGATTATCCAGATGCTAACGATTTTTTGTATAAACTTTTTCATCCTACCACAGGTTATTTTAATTGGTTATTGACTGATGAAGAACTTAAACAAGAACTTACTGAAGTTATAGAAAAAGCTCAATGGGTTTCAGACCCTGTTGAACGTAAGATTTTATACCAAAAAGTGGAAAAAATTTTAGTAGAAGATGCTGCCGTAGTTATGCCTCTATATTTTGATAATGTACGTTTTTTGATCAAACATCGAGTTAAAGGTTGGTATAATATGGATTTTGGTGGGCAACATGTACTTAACTGGTCATTGGAAAATTAGACTGGAGAAAAACTATGGTTAATAAATTTGGAATATTATTGCTAATTATCGCTACTGTGTTTGGAGGTATATATGGCAAAAAAATATTTGATAGAAATAACAATTTGTATATAGCTCTGGCTGGCCCAATGCAAGATAATAATGGGAAAGCAATGCTACAAGGCGTGCAAATGTATTTGGATCAAGTAAATCAACAAAGCGGTATTACTGGTAAAAAGATCAAATTATTACCACCATTTGATGACGAAAACAAACCAGAGTTAGCAACAGAACAAGCATTAAAAATTGTTAATAGCAAAGCACTTGCAGTTATTGGTCATTATAGTAGTAATACGTCTAATGAAGCTAGTAAAATTTATCAACAACATGGTATTCCAGCAATCACTGGTAGTGCAACTGCTGATGAAATTACTAAAGATAATGATTGGTATTTTCGAGTTATTTTTAATAATAGTGATCAAGGAGCATTGCTGGCTAATTATACGAAAAAAATTATTGGTTGTAAAAAAGCGTATATTTTTTTTGATGAGGGTGTTTATGGTAAAACACTTGCATCTACATTTGCTAAAACAGCAGATCGTATAGGACTTAAGATAGAGAATCAATGGGGTTTTAATAGTAAAGATAGTGTTGATTTTGATGATAAATTTAATCAAATGCTCACAGTTTTAAAAAATGAAAATTTAGTAAAAGAAACTGAACCATGTAGTAAAAATGATAGTATGTTGTTTTTAGCGACTGGTTCAAATCATGCGGTTAAAATTATAGCTGGATTACGTCGTTTAGAAAATAAAATCCCAATTATTGGACCAGATTCACTAGCAAGTAGCTATTTTATGCAAACTTTAAAAGAAAAATACCCACAAGAGAAAAACTACCCCGGTTATTATACTGATGGAATTCATGTGGCTTCACCATTTTTAGTCGATATTGCTGGTAAACGGGCTCAAGATTTTAAACATGAATTTATTGATAATGGGTATTCTATGGAGTCCATCATTACTTCTGCTTTATATTATGATGCAACTATGGTAGCTGTTAATGCTATTCAAAAAATGATAGAACATGAAAATATAACCATTACAGAACAACGTAAGCAAATTAAAACTAATTTAGCTGGTTTATCTAAACTAATAAATGCCGTAGAAGGAGTAACTGGAGAAATTTATTTTGATAAAAATGGGGATGCTATTAAAATAATACCCGTTGCAGTATATAATAAAGGCCTACCTATTATTACCTTAGAACAATACCAACCCTTGCCTAATTTGCGTAATGTAAAAAATCTGTTGCTTGATATATTGGAAGACAAGACTATTCAAGTTAATGGTAAATTTATGACCAAAGCAAATGTGGTTTACGTTGGGGTAGATTTTAATAGTATTAGTGCACTTAATTCAACAAATTCTACTTACACTGCTGATTTTTATCTTTGGTTTCGATTTAAAGATAATGGTAAAGATAAATTTTCTGATATAAATTTTTCTAATATTTTTGATCCAAGTAAGGATTTAAAAGAAAGCAATTTATTTGTCGAAAAATCATCAGAAATTGATAATACTTTTACTAAAACTTATCGAATCAAAACTCAGTTTAAAAGTGATTTTGATTTTCATGACTACCCTTTAGATAATCAAGTATTAGTTTTACAGCTCCAACATAAAAAATTCACTAAAGATAAGTTGATTTACGTAGTAGATACGCAGGGTATGGATACCTATGATAATAAGCAAGATTTAAAAGATAGTAAATTTTTTAATATTGGCGGTTGGAAAATGAACAATATAGCATTTTTTCAAACTAGCCAAAAAAGTGATTCAACCTTAGGTATGCCAGAACTATTTAATTCACAGCAACGTATTGAATATTCTAGATTTAATGTTAATATAGATATTGAAAGATATGTGGTAAGTTTTATAATAAAAAATTTGTTGCCTACCATATTTATCATTATATTGGGTTACGTAGTTTATTACACTACAACCTTTACTTTAAGGATGACCCTCAATATAAACATGATTCTGGCGACCTCCCTCTTTCATTTAAAACTTGCTTCATCGCTATCATCAATAGAATATAATGTCCTAATTGAATATGTATTTTATATGGTCTACATGATGGCTATATTAGGCATTATTGCTACACTGCTTATTAATAATTTGGAAGATAAGTTAAGTAAAGACAAAGAATCACTGGAAAAGATGAAGGATATTGGCGAAATTGGCGATGAGCTAATTGTTGGAGACCATGTAAAAAAAGCAAAACATATTGAGCGAACTCAAGAAAAAATTGATAACGATCAAAGAGTAATCAAACGTATTGTATTATTTGGTAGAATTGGTTATCCAATCATAATTTTATTAACTCTCATTTCAATAAGTTATGATAAATTTTAGAATTATTTGTAGAGTTTAAGTAATTTTAAATGATAGGGTAACCACAGTTACCCCCTACATATAACTTAGAAATATTACTTGCGTTTATTTTTCCGCCATTCCCAAGGCGTTTGGTGCAAGCCAGCTTTAGACCATATACCTAATTTGGCTTGTTTAGCTGGTTTTTCCGCCAAATAATATTCAGATTTCTTACAATATGCTGTATAAACAGACGCTTTACCAGCTTTTATTTGAGCTAGATTTAAGTTAATATTATTACTATATACCTCTCCAACAATCCGTCCATAACGATCTTTATCTATTTTTACCAAGCTTACAATATCTCCAGTAATTGAACGTAAATAATCACGAGCTTCAGTTCCCCAAGGTTTTTGTTTCATCTCTGGAGTATCAATACAATACATGCGTACCTTAGTTTTATCAGGGTTATTAGGACATTGTAATGTCATAGTATCACCATCATAAATGCTAATAACTCGGCATTCATCTGAACTATTTTGTGGTATATTGGAAGGAGTGCAGTTATCCATTATTAATGATAATGTAACAATAACTACTATAAATGCTAATGGATATTTTTTCTTACGTAATTGCCTAACAACAGTTAGTAAAGATTTAGTATTTTTCATCACAGTTTTAAAATATCAGTTAATTTAGTAATTCAGTGTAACATAGTTACTAAACAACAATGTATCAATTAATATCATGTTATCAAAATCATCACCACGTTATAAAGCTTCTCGTCGCCGTTTTTTACGCACAGTTGGATTATTTATTGGAGTAATGGGAACCTCATTGGCTACCTTACTACCAGTAATAGCTAAATTTATACCACCTCGTTTGCGGCCTCCTGGTGCTATAGACGAAACAGATTTTTTAGCTTCCTGCATAAAATGTGGACAATGTGTACAAGTTTGTCCAGTGGAGGCAATCTTTTTAGCTGAACTTGATGAAGGGATGGGAGTCGGAGTTCCATATATTAATGCTCGATTACAAGCCTGTGATTTTTCTTGTGATGCAGTGCAATGTATCCTTGCATGCCCAACCGGTTCACTTAGCAGTAAAATTAACAAAAAAGAAGAAGTTCGCATGGGTTTAGCTAGAGTTGCAAAACCAGAAGCATGTTTAGCTAAGTTAGGTTTAGGATTTAAAGGTCAAGCTCGAGGAGCTAATTTTACTGGTTTATTACGTTATGCCGAAATTGATCGTTGGAATCCAATTCCAATCCGAGACCATCCTTATGATTTAGAATTATGTGATTTATGCGTGCGTGAATGTCCAATTGAAGGAGCAATTACATTGCAAGATATTGATGGAAATGGTAAATTACCAGTTATCCATAAATCTTGTGTTGGATGTGGAGTTTGTGAAATGATTTGTCCGGTAGAACCAGCAGTTATCGTAATTGATGAGCGTAAAATTTGGGAGGAGGTATGAAAGGAAATTTAGCAGCGTTAATGGTTATGTTAGGCAAAGCTCCTCAAAAACCTAAGCAAATAACTCCACCGGCTCAAGCAATCCATTTACAAAAACGTACCAAAAAAATAACTAAAGCAGAAATTGAGTTCATTAAAAATGAATTAAAAGCAGTTGAAGCTGGTAAATACCGGAAAAAATGGCGTAATCGACGGTGGGTTTCAATTATTACGATTAATCTCTTGTTTACTCTATCTTTTTGGCTAGATATTCAGTTATTTGAAGGCTCAATAATTGCATCACGAGTGCTAGGTTTTCATATGGCAGATATCTATTCCGCATTGCAGGTTGTGCTGGCTTATAAGATAATGCTTATTAATTTAGTTATTGGAACCGTAACTGTATTTATAATTTGGCTATTATTGGGTGGTAGAGCTTTCTGTTCTTGGGTCTGTCCTTATCATTTACTGGCTGAAATTGCTGAAACAATCCATCTAAAATTGGCAGCTAAAAAATGGGTGACGGAACATTCCTTTCATCGAGGGGTACGGACGGTTTTTTTTATAGCTTTTTCTTTATTAGCGTTCGGATTAGGTTATTCTTTATTTAATAGCATTAATCCTGTGGGCATGATCAGTCGGGCTTTAGTTTACGGGCCAGGGATAGCGATGGTTTGGATCTTAATATTATTTTTATTTGAAGTTTTTTATTCTCGCCGAGCTTGGTGTCGTTATGTCTGTCCTATGGGTTTAACTTATGGCTTGACTGGAGCTTTATCACCGCTGCAAATTACCTATAATTTATCATCCTGTCACCATGAGACAGCTTGCCATATCGTATGTGAAGTTCCACATGTGTTGGAATGTGTTAAAAAAGGTCGAGCTGGGAATGTTGAAGTTGACGTTGGTGCTGATTGTACTTTGTGCGGTGCTTGTGTTGATGTTTGTCCAACTAGCTCATTGCGATTTGAAATTAAGGGTTTATCACATATTAGCTAACATAAAATCCAATTTGAAATAAAAATTCCGTAGGGGCAATCCCTACAGAATAGGTAACCAAGATTGATTACCCAAGAGGCATATTATGAAACCAAACTCTGATATTTTACTTGTTGAAGATAATCTTCAAAATGCTAAATTATACGAAATGTACTTAAAAAATGAGCCAATAAAGTTGGTTCATGTCGATACCGGACAAAATGCTTTGGACTATCTGCAATCAATAATTCCACAAGTAATTTTAATTGATTTGGGGCTTCCTGACATGAATGGCATAGAAATTGTCAAATATGTTAAAAAAAATAAATTAGATTGCATTTTGATTGTGATTACCGCAGAAGATTCTGTTGAGGTTGATGCGATGCGTAATGGAGTATTTGATTTTATTAAAAAACCTTTTAAGGCTCATCGTCTGATTAAAACCTTGCATCAAGTTATCAAAATTCACCAGTCTTGTCGTTGTTTTATCCCACCAAAAATACAAGACTTTATTGGTAATTCCTTATCAATGCAAAAAGTTTATCAAACCATTGAAAAAGTAGCAAAAAGTAAAGCGTCAGTATTTATTACTGGAGAAACTGGAACTGGTTTAGCTAAAGATTTTCTAAATAAATATTCTCATATCGAACAAAAACAGTTCATAGATTTTACCCCAAAAGCTAGATTAATTCTCTCAGATTACAAATGGCCAGGCAATATTAGACAATTGCAAAATGTGATTCATAGCATAGTATTATTGAATGAAGGTAAAACAGTTACTCCAAAAATGTTGCGTTCTAAACTTGATACTGAGTTATATTATAATTCAGAAAACTCTGTTAAAAAAAAATTGGTCGTAGAAAAAATTGTAAAGGAAGATAAATCAGCATTTTCTACTAATATAATTGAAAATAACACTATACGTTCGTTTAAAGATATTGAAAAAGAAATTATTATGAGAGTAATTGCTATTTGTAAAGGCAATATAGTAAAAGCTGCTGATTCATTAGAAATAAGTAAATCAAGCATTTACAACAAATTAGATAAATGGAATGAAGAAAAAGGTATTACAAATGTCGATTCTTAAACAAATTCAACAATTACGTACTGAAATTAATGAGCATAATTATCATTATTATGTGCTTGATAATCCAAAGATTACTGATAGTGAATATGATCTCTTAATGCGAGAATTACAGACACTTGAAGCTAATTATCCAGAATCTATAACTAGCGACTCTCCTACGCAACGGGTTGGAGCCGAACCTTTAAGTGCATTCGCTGAAATCATCCATACGATACCAATGTTATCTTTGGGAAATGCTTTCGATAACACGGAAGTGTATGATTTTGCCGAGCGAGCCACGGAACGGTTGCAAACCAAAGAGATTAGCTATATTGCAGAACCTAAATTAGATGGTTTGGCAATAAGCTTACGTTATGAAGCTGGTTTATTAGTAACTGGAGCCACTCGTGGTAATGGTCATCAAGGTGAAAATGTTACACAAAATGTAAAAACTATTAAAAATATTCCATTATGTTTACGCGGTCAATATCCGGAAATATTAGAAGTTCGCGGTGAAGTTGTGATGCCTAAAGCTGGATTTGCCAAGTTAAATCAGCAGCAAGTAGCAAAGTGCGAAAAAATTTTTGCCAATCCACGTAATGCGGCGGCTGGAAGTTTACGCCAGTTAGATTCTAATGTTACTGCAACTCGCCCTCTAACTTTTTATAGTTACGCAATTGGTGCTGTTAGCGAAGCAAATTTGCCTAAAACTCATAGTGGAATTTTGCACCAATTACAAGAATGGGGATTACCAGTTGCTCAACAAAATCAAGTGGTGCAAGATGTTAAAGGTTGCTTGCAATATTATCAAACTATTTTAGCTCAACGTGCTACTTTACCATTTGAAATTGATGGAGTTGTTTATAAAATCAATGATATAGAACAACAAGAAATATTAGGTTATATCTCGAAAGCTCCACGTTGGGCAATTGCTCATAAATTTCCAGCTCAAGAAGCTCTAACTCAACTCTTAGCTATTGAAATCCAAGTTGGGCGTACGGGTGCGATTACACCAGTAGCTAAATTGGCTCCAGTTAATGTCGGTGGAGTAACGGTTTCTCATGCTACTTTGCATAATCAGGATGAAATTAGACGAAAAGATGTGAGAATTAATGATACGGTAATAGTGCGTCGAGCTGGAGATGTAATTCCAGAGGTCGTTAGAGTATTGCTTGAAAAACGCCCAACTGATAGCCAACCATTTGTATTACCAAATAAATGTCCAGTATGTGATTCTGCTGTAGTGCGAATTGCCGAAGAAGCAGTAGCTCGTTGTACTGGCGGTCTATTTTGTCCGGCACAACGGCAACAAGCATTGCAACATTATGTGTCACGACAAGCGATGGATATTGATGGTTTAGGCAAAAAATTAGTAGTGCAATTGGTGGAAAATAATTTGGTCAATAATCCGGCTGATATTTATGATTTATCTCATGAGCAGTGGGCTGGTTTGGAGCGGATGGGGGACAAGTCGGCAGATAATGTTATGGCATCTATTGACAAGAGTAAAGCTACAACCTTGGCTCGGTTTTTATATGCTCTTGGAATTCGTGAAGTTGGAGAATCTACGGCTAATATTTTGGCTGAACAATTTACTAGTTTGGAACAGCTAGAATTAGCCAGTGAACATGAATTACAGCAAATAACAGATATTGGCCCGGTTGTGGCTAAACATATCGCTAATTTTTTCCAACAACCGCATAATATTGAAATTATTCAACGGTTACAAGCTATAGGCGTACATTGGTCTACCAAGGATTCCATCACTCAGATTTTAACAGAACCAACTTTAGCAGGTAAAACTTTTGTATTGACAGGTACTTTATTGCAAATGAACCGTAATGAAGCGAAATCTAGTTTGCAAAAATTAGGAGCAAAAGTTAGTGGTAGTATTTCTAAAAATACCGATTATCTGGTTGCTGGGGAAAAATCTGGGAGTAAATTAGAAAAAGCGAAGAATTTGGGAGTGGCAATACTTGAAGAAGCAGAATTTATTGAATTGTTAGGGAAATAGTGAAAATAACGATAGTCATAAATAAATATCCCATATAAAGAACATATTGAATCTCCATATGGGATTTTTATCAAGTTATTGAATTACTTAACTACATATCATAGACAGATACTTCTGGTAATCCAACTTGTTTCAGTAAATTTGCTCGTACTTTGTGTAACGAATTATTAGATTTAATTTGTTCAGACAATACATCTAAAGCATTGTACCAAAAGCCATATTTAGCATATAAAACAATTAGATTATCTGGATTAGTATTATTTGATAATATAGATGGAACATCAACTCGTTCAATTGTACTAATAGCACTTACATTTAAAGAAGGATTTTCTGGATCACATATCAGTGATATAGACCATTCATATTCCACATTTTTCTCTAAGCTAAGTTGATAATTGCTAAGAGGCAATGTGTGTATACCAGCCTTGACTGATTTTAAATGGAATGTGTCTTTCAACAATGGAGTTTCAGAGAATTCTGTTAGAGTTCCTGGAACCTTATCTATAATAAAAGTAAAATCAGCATTTTCTAAAGATTCTGATATTGACCAGTATAACGTTGGTTGAGCATTGATAGTTTTACCTGTACGTTTAGGTACTAATAGCCGCAAAGCAAAATCATTTTGAATATTCCAACAACCACCACGCACGCCCCTCATACCACGCATGCCTCTCATACCACGCATGCCTCTCATACCACGTACACCTGATACAATATTTCTGGTTACTTCGCCTTCTTCAAGCGAGTTATAAGTAATTTCTTCTACTTGTGCTTGAGAAATTGAACTAGAAATACTTAGGAAAAAAACAGCCACCAAACTAAATAATTTTAGATTATTCATAACTTTTCCTTAAACATTTTAATAAAATATCAATTTTAAGATATCTAAATATTGTTTTAGATGTGAAATTACTTAAGTAGGATTTTTGCAAATATTATATAATAATATTTAACATTAATTGCGTCAAGCAATTCCAATGCCATTAATATGTTATCAATATTTAACAGTTTATTATGTAAGATTGATAATCAAAGATATTAATATTGTAATTCAGGAAAATTATAATAAAACTATTCACAGGCTATGTTGACATTTTCTGATAATGTTGAGGTCATATATTGCATTTACTGCATAAAAGACTTATTAAAAATTCCTCAAAATACTTTTCATATTAAATATCAATACAACCTAAATATTTTTAAACACAATTATTTAAGAAAAACAATTTTATTTTTTCAAGAATTATTAACAAGTATAGCATAAATATGCGTTATGTTGTTAAAAATTAATATATGTATAAAATGTAGCCGAGCTTATAATGTTTAATAAGATTGGTCAAATTCTCCAACCAGATTAATTTTATCCCAATTTGAAAATTGATAATATTTTTTGAATAATTATCTTACATATTTTGTTCTCTATTTCATTTACTTAATCAATACTGTCCGAACCATTGATGCAATAAAGCAATTAAAATTTATTATAAACTATTTTAAAATGCTTATCTCACAGTAGTTTTTTAAATGAATGCCACTATTATTTAGATTGCCTAACTAACATATACACTTACCAAGTTAGGAAATATTAATAATTTTAGGAATATTATACATGTACAAATTGGTATTGCTAAGGCATGGCGAAAGTATTTGGAACAAAGAAAATCGTTTCACTGGCTGGACCGATGTTGAGCTTTCAGAAAAAGGTGAACTTGAAGCATTAGAAGCAGGTAAATATCTAAAAAAAGAAGGTTTTACGTTTGATATTGCTTTCACTTCAGTGTTAAAAAGAGCAATAAAAACTCTATGGATTGTATTGGATGAAATGAATTTAATGTGGATTCCAGTCCAACGTGAATGGCGATTAAACGAACGTCATTATGGGGCATTACAAGGTTTAAATAAAACCGAAACTGCTCAGAAACATAGTGAAGAACAAGTTAAAATCTGGCGAAGAAGTTGTGATGTGCCACCACCATCGTTAGATAAAACTGATGAAAGATATCCAGGCAATGATCCTCGTTATAAAAATCTTAGCAAAGATGAACTACCAGTGACGGAATGCTTAGATTATACCATTGAGAGGGTTTTACGAGTGTGGCATAAAACTATAGCACCAAAAGTTAAGCAAGGTGAAAAAGTTATCATTGTAGCACATGGTAATAGTTTGAGGGCATTAATTAAATATCTGGATAACATTTCTGATGATGAAATTATAGAGATGAATATTCCTACCGGCGTACCTTTAGTATATGAATTAAATGAAGATTTAACTCCAATCAGGCATTATTATCTTGGTAATGAAGAAGTAATTGCAGCAGCGATGAACGCAGTTGCTAAACAAGGTAAAGCATAAAGGTTTCGTAACTACCTAGCATAACTATGGTAATATAATAACGTGAAAAAATTAAGTAAAGTAATACGTTATGTCCTTACTTTTTTTATCATGAGTCTATTATACAAGGCTGGGTTAGACGCACTAGCGTCTCGTTAACTATCTTGACGTTAGAGCGGTGGAAACAAAGAAAAAATACCATCAGTTTTTTGATAAGGAAAATTAAGTAAATCATGGAAAGACAACCAGTTTCACAGTTTATAGAAAGACATTTCAGGCACTTTAATGCGGCTGCGTTAATGGATTCAGCCAAAGCCTATGAAACGCATTTGGCAGAAGGGGGGAAAATGCTTATCTCATTAGCTGGTGCAATGAGTACAGCAGAAATAGGAATTTCATTGGCAGAAATGATCCGCAAGGATAAAGTACATATTATCTCGTGTACAGCCGCTAATCTCGAAGAAGATGTTTTTAATCTTGTGGCTCATAACCATTATAAAAGAATACCCAACTATAGGGACTTGAGTCCTCAAGATGAGTGGGACTTATTGCAAAACCAATTCAACCGAGTAACTGATACTTGTATTCCAGAAGAAGAAGCCATCCGGCGGATTGAGAAACATCTGCTGAAATTATGGCAAGATGCTGAAATTGCTGGAAAAAGATATTTTCCACATGAATTTTTGTATCAACTTTTGAATAGTGGTGTCTTAGAACCATATTATCAAACTGATCCTGAAGATTCTTGGCTATTGGCAGCTTCAAAGAAAAATTTGCCAATTGTTGTGCCTGGTTGGGAAGATTCAACCTTGGGAAATGTTTTTGCTGCCCATTGTATATCTGGAGAAATTAGTCCTAGCATTCTCAAATCGGGAATAGAGTATATGATGGAATTGGCTAGTTGGTACCCTAACAATGCACAAGGTAAAGGAGTTGGATTTTTTCAAATTGGTGGTGGTATAGCTGGTGACTTTCCAATTTGTGTTGTTCCCATGTTGTCTCAAGACCTCAATCAAAAAAACACTCCAGTGTGGAGCTATTTTTGCCAGATTTCGGAATCAAGCACCAGCTATGGCGGTTATTCTGGTGCCCCACCCAATGAAAAAATTACTTGGGGTAAATTAGGGATCAATACACCCAGATTTATCATAGAATCGGATGCAACAATTGTGGCTCCATTGATTTTTGCTTGGATTTTAGAATGTTAATTAGGAGAAGGTGGTACATATATTCTGCACCGTCCCTTGTCGGATGAAACACCCTATATGAATTAGAGGATTGTATAATAATGTTACCGATTGGCCTTTTATTTGTGAGTAGTCTTAGCACGTATGTGGGCATAAAAAAATACAAAAAGAAGATAGGGAATACACCTTCTTCCACAAACACTAAGAAAAAAATTATATGCGAAAAAGGGAAGTCTGATAAATCATTACTTACGGATTTGCGTCACCAACAAATGTTAGAGGTCTCTTCTGACACAAATACTAATGAAATTAATGAATTTGAGCAAGAGACTAATTACTATCTGCCTATATCAATAATTGGTCTAGGGCTTGCTACGGTAGGTACATTAGGTTATCCTATCATCAGTCTTCTGAGTGTGCCAGTGAGCTTCTATGTCAGTTTGCCTATTTTTAAAATAGCTTATCAAAGTCTTTCCAAAAATCGCAAACTTAAAGTAGAAGTGCTTGATTCTATAGCTTTTATTGGGGGAATTGTTACCGGTTATTACTTCGTGACTGCTTTTACCTGTTTTATCTATTACGTATCCGCAAAGCTCTTAAACAAAACAAGAAATAATACCCGAAAAACACTGATTAATGTGTTTTCTGAACAACCACGTTTTGTTTGGTTACTAAAAAATGGGACTGAACTAGAAATTCCACTTTCAGAATTGCACGTCGGTGATATTATTGTGGTTGGTGCCGGGGAAATCATACCGATAGATGGTATAATTACTGAGGGTATGGCTATGATAGACCAACATGCACTCACCGGTGAATCCCAATCTGATGAAAAAATAGTGGGTGATCAAGTGCTTGCTGCCACCATTGTGTTGATGGGTAGAATTTACATTCAAGTTAAAAAAACTGGCTCAGAAACCATTGCTGCCCAAATTGGTGAAATTCTGAATCACACTGACGAATTTGAGCTATCCCTTCAAACACAAGGCGAGCAAATGGCTGACAAAACGGTTCTGCCAACATTAGCAACTAGCGCTTTAGCCCTGTTCACTTTAGGACCTTATAGTTCCGTAGCCGTTCTCAGTGCTAATTTTGCCGAAGTCATAAGAGTTACCACACCAATTGGGATGTTGAACTTTCTTAATTTAGCTTCTAAGAATGACATTCTCATCAAAGATGGACGCTCTTTAGAATTGCTCAATCAGGTGGATACCGTCATTTTTGACAAAACCGGCACCTTGACACTGGAACAACCACATCTGGGTAATATTTACACGTGCAATGGGATTAAAGAAAATGATTTGTTGACTTATGCAGCAGCAGCCGAATACAAACAAAAGCATCCGATTGCTAAAGCCATTCTTCAGGCTGCCAGCGAACGTACTTTAAATTTGCCAGAGATTGATGATAGTCAGTATGAAATTGGCTATGGAATAAAGGTTAAAATAACTGATCAACTCATTCGAGTGGGCAGTATCCGTTTTATGGAGATGGAAGGAATTGTCATACCGGCTGAAATAATTATGCTACAACAGTCTAGCCATGAACAGGGCTACTCAACGATTTTTGTAGCTATTGATCAGCAATTGGGCGGAATGCTTGAATTGCATCCCACGATTCGACCGGAAGCTAAAAATATTATTCGTCAATTACGCCAACGCAATTTATCTATCTATATTATTTCTGGAGACCACGAACATCCTACCAAACAGTTAGCCGAAAAACTGGGTATTGACCACTATTTTGCCAATACTTTGCCCCAAGATAAGGCTCAGCTAATTGATCAACTACAAAAAGAAGGTAAATCGGTTTGTTTTATAGGGGATGGCATAAACGATTCCATTGCACTCAAAAAAGCTAAGGTGTCGGTTTCCTTGCGTGGTGCTTCAACAGCAGCTACTGACACTGCTCAGATTATTTTGATGGATCAAACTCTCACAAAACTTGACCGTTTATTTGAACTTGCTCAACATTTTGACACAAATCAAAAAACTGGTTTGGCCACAATATTTGTACCCGGTGTACTTTGTATAAGCGGTATATTTTTTCTACATTTTGGTATTCTCAGTACCATGATATTATACAATATCAGTGCTATTGCTGGGGTAGGCAATGCTCTATTGCCTTTGTTAAATCATCAGCCTTCATTACCACATTCCGAACCAAAAACTCCAAAGATAAGTATGAAGTAGCTTTCAACTTAAAATTAGGTAGGGTCGGTGTAATGAACCAACCAAACTCAAATCCAATTAATAATTTTTATCTCGTTCCCAACGGCTTCGTTGGGAACGAGATAATTCAAATTATCCATATAGTTGATATTACCAGTTAAATCAAGCATACTAGCTATAGTTATTCACATGTATA
>DAOUSR010000205.1 GCA_030627125.1 Thioploca sp. | reverse complement strand
AAACGCACTAAATGCTAAAAAAATCGTTACAAATTTAGATCAAGTAGGAAGCTAAAATCTCTTCAGAAAAAAAACTGTATTTTTACAATAAAATGCTTATTTCATTATAAGTTCGAAGGTATATATTTGCAAATTTTAAATTAACAATTTCAATAACTTAAATTGGCAAGTAACATATTCATGTACTTTTAACCAGCCCCTACCTGACTAAATCGCAGTAATCCACAATCAATCCTACAATAACTTAACAAGTGAAATCTTGCATGATATAATCAATTCCATTATAAGTTGTTTAACTTTATGGGATAACTGATTATGTTTTCTAAATTAGCTTTACGTTTACTACAACGATTATTCACAAAATCTGCATCTACACCAACCGATATTAAAACTGTACTTGATAGTAATACGGCAGTTGCTATCACCGAAGCATGTATGGCAGCAGGCATGGCTACAGCTTCCACCAATTGGCAGTTGGAAAATATGCTCAATAAATATACTCTCGAAGAAGCTCGTGGAGCGTTATCTACTGCCATCGGTTTGAGTTTGAGCGGAGTTCGTGCTACTACTTTCTTAACCTCACCCGAATTAATGACTGCCCAAGACCTTCTAGTCACCGCTGTAGGTCGCCATGTACCATTAGTAATTCACTTAACTAACCAAACTTTATCTGCTCACGCTGGAGCTTTAGGCAGTGGACATAAAACCTACCATGCTAGTTCTGATTTAGGTTGTTTTGTATTGCAAGCCACCACCGTGCAAGAAGCAGTTGATTTCTCTCTAATAGCACGCCGAGTAGCAGAATTAACTTTAATCCCCGGTTTAGTGGCGATGGATAATGAACAACTATCAATCCAAGAAGTCTGCTTGCCTTCGCCCGAATTAATCCACAAATTTTTAGGCGATCCCAACGAACAGATAACTTCACCAACTCCAGCCCAGCAACTATTATTTGGTGAAACTCGCCGTCGTGTTCCCCGTTGGTTTGACCCCGATCAACCAGTTATGCACGGTGCTATCCAAGGCCCAGATAGTTGGGCTTTAGGAGCTGTCGCCAAACATCCCTATTTCAGCCATCATTTAGAAGCTATTTTAGAACAATCGTTTGCGTTATTAACCGAATACACTGGCAGACAATTAGGGCCTATTTCCAGCTATAAAACTGATGATGCCAAAATTGTATTAGTGGCTCAAGGTTCCTCCATAGAAACTTTGGAAACTGTCGCAGACTATATGCGTACTCACCGCAAACTAAAAGTTGGAGTGTTGGGAATTCGTAATTTCAGACCGTTTTTAGGTAGTAAGATTGCCGAAAAATTAAAAAATAAACAAGTAGTTGCAGTATTAGAACGAGTTGATACTCCATTAGCAGAAGACCCACCGTTAATGCGACAAGTTCGAGCAGCATTGGAACGAGCTTCAGAAAATAATCGTTTAGGTACCAATACTTATCCAAACTATCCCACTATCAAAAAATTACCTCGGTTTCGTTCAGTAGTTTACGGTCTCGGTGGTTATCCATTGCGAGTTGCAGACTTGATAGAACTGTGTGATACCATCGATACTAAAGGTCAAGGCCGAATTTTTCTAGGATTTGAATTTGAACGTAGTTCCAGTATTTATCCTAAGCGACAGATATTGTTGGATAATTTGCATCGTCAGTATCCTAATATTGCCGGTTTAGGTTTAAAAAGCCAACAACCAACTCCGAATTTGGCTCCTAAAGATGCAATTACTATCGCAATCCACAGTGTATCTGCTAACAAATTAAATCTGGAAACTGCCAGTTTATTGCACAGCTTGCATAATGGTTGGATACGTAGTCGTTCTGGATTGCTCAAAAGTTGGTCAGGCTGGTTGGATATTTTCACCTATTCCAGCACCGAATTGAAAGACCTTGGTGACGACTTAGCTATTGATATTGCTGTATTAACTAAACCCAACAAGCTAAATCAATCTATTCCTAGACTTAGTAAAGATGGTTTGGTACTGGTTGTATCCAACGAAACTTGGCATTTGACTCAAAATATACAGCAAGCTAAAATATATCATATTGCTACCACTACTCAACCAGCAATTTTAGGTGGTTTATTTGGTATGTTGGTGGCTAGCGGAAAATTATCGGTAACTACTAGAAAAATATTAACCATATATGAAACCAGCTTGCAGCACGAATTATCCGAAAATGAACTTACCATTAGCTTAGAACAGTTTAAAACTGGTTTAGAAACAGTATCTAAGCTAGATTATAAAACTTCATTGCCAACCAACACTTGGAATGACGAAGCTCCATTGGCAGTGCGTCATCTAGGTGGAAGTGAGGATAATTACAGTAGTTTACCTAGATTTTGGGATCAAGTTGGGGTTTTGTATCGCAATAATGAGGTAGAGGAATTGACTCCAGACCCTTACCTAACTACTGGAACTATTCCGCCTCTTACTTCCACATTCCATGATTTGAGTATTGGCAGACAGATGTTACCAGCTTTTAATCCTGATAATTGTACTGGTTGTGGTCAATGTTGGACTAGCTGTCCAGAAAGTGCAATTGGTAGTATTGTTATCAGTCCAACTGCCTTGTTAAACGCTGGGATTAAACTGGCCAGTGCTGATGTATTGCAGATGATAACTAGTAAATTGGCTGCCAATATACATAAATTAGGTCGAGATACAGAGACAAATTATTCTAATATCGGCTTGTTACTCCAGATAGCATTTGCAGATTTAATAGATAAATTACCATTTGACACAGAGCGTAAACAAGCAATTAGTAATGCCATAACAGAATTAGTCAATAATATTGGTGAGTTACCAATCGCTCGGACTGAAGCTTTCTTTTATGAAGCGGAGCGATTCCAGCATGATAGTGGTGAATTGTTAGCTATAGTTATCAATTCTGATGCTTGTAAGGCTTGTGGTTTATGTATTGAGGTTTGTGAACCAGCTGCATTAGTGGCCAAACCGCAAGTTAAACCAGACAATAAACTATGGCGGCTGTGGGAACAATTGCCAGATACTGCTGGAACTAGTATAGAACAAGCCCAAAAACAAGTTGGTTCCATGCCGGCTATATTGCTGTCACGTTACTGTCAGTTAGCGATAGCTGGTGGTGACAATGCAGAAGCTGGTTCGGGTGAAAAATTAGCTGTGCGTTTAGCTTTAGGTGTAACTGAGTTTCAACGTCAACCGTTAGTAAATGATTCCATTAAAAATATTGTTGAATTACGCACTAAAATTACCGCCGAAATTAAAAATACTCTTGCCAATGTTTTGCCTAGTGATGATTTGGAGGCACTGGCTGCTAGTTTGAATACAATTAATTCTAAGCAAGCACCTTTATCGACACTTACCAAACAGATAGAAAATTCGTTAGATGCTAATAGATTAAGCCGATTAGTGAAAGTAAGTCAAGATTTAAATAAATTACATTGGCAATTGACCGAAGGTAAACATGGTCTAGGTCGGTCTCGGTTCAGTTTGGCGATAGCTCCTGGTACTTTGACTGATTGGGCTGGACATTGGCCGGATAATCCGTTTCAAGTGCCAGTATCTATAGATATGAACGGTGATACAGCAAATTTAGCAATCGGTTTGTTAGCAGGGCAAATGCAAAAAGCGATTGAAGGTATAGCATTATTGCGGCAAGCTAAGTTGGAATTAAAAAAACCGGAAGAAGCAAATCGAGCTGCTAAATTATCTATAATTCCAGAGTGGGACGAGTTAAC
Organism: Thioploca sp.; assembly: GCA_030627125.1. Classification (GTDB taxonomy): domain Bacteria; phylum Pseudomonadota; class Gammaproteobacteria; order Beggiatoales; family Beggiatoaceae; genus DRQV01. The sequence continues at coordinate 1,431 of DAOUSR010000205.1, read as the reverse complement.
CCAAGTCGAACAGAAATTTTGCCCACCTTTATTACTGTTAGGCAATGACAAAGTATTAGTAAGCAAAACCGCTCTCAACCAATTGTTAAGCTTGAACTTACCGATTAAAGTAATCTTGTTTACCGATTTGACTATCGACACTCGGCGGCTGGAACCGGGGTTATTAGCTTTAGCTCAGAGCAAAGCCTATGTGGTGCAAACTTCTATCTCGCACACTGAACATTTTCTGAATGGAGTTAAGGAAGCACTGGAATTTTCCGGCCCGGCTTTGATTTACGTTTATACTCCTAGTCCAGAACGGCATGGTTTTAGTCCAGAGCAAACAATTGCCAGAGCTAATGAAGCGGTGAATTCCCGCATGTTTCCTTTGTTTAAGTATAATCCGAATGCAGAAGGAGTGTTTGGTTCCAGAATTAGTTTGGAAGGTAATCCAGAACCAGAGCAAACTTGGGTGATTGATGAAGCGGAATCTATCACGCCAGCGGATTGGGCGATAAATGAACAACGGTTTGCTAGTTACTTTGTACCAAATAATGCTTCTTATGTATCCGTTGCTGATTACATTGCTAATAACGGTAAAACTGCTTTTGTAACTAAAGGTGATGAGCGTTTTCAAATCCGGCCCGAATTTTTAGCTATCTGTAAAGAACGGATGCAAATTTGGCGAACTTTACAAGAATTAGCTGGTTTAGTAACACCTTTTACAGAGGATGTTGAAACTCGATTAACTCAAAAAATTGCAGATCAACATCAAGCGGAATTAGACAACTTAAAACAGGAATATGAGGCTAAGATTCAGAAATTACAAACGGAAATGGAAGCAGGTATGGCGACCCGAGTTAAGAATAATTTGCTGAGTTTAGCTGGGTATGAGTGATTCAATTATTAATTAAATTTTCTCGTTCCCAACGTCTTGGGAATGAAGTCAGGGACGCTTTGCGTCCTACAATGTAGAGTATTGCAGAATTCCCTAGAAGTTCATTGTCATGAAGTTAAAAATTTAGGCTAGGGCAACCACAAGGGATTGCCCCTACAAATCATTATGTTACGTAGGGGCAATCCTTTGCCCTTAACTTAATGGTATTGAACGAAGAAGTTGGGAACGAGGGAACGAGGAAATATCGTACTTAAATTGTGTATTATGGGGGATTTACTAGCTTGACTTGGAAGTGGATTTAAGATATTATCTTTTCTTCAAACGGAAAAGCCCGCCCCAAGTGTATTGTGTATACTAAGGCAGGCTTTAAATATTAACTTTCACCAGTTAATACTGAAAATTATACTTGTGGTTTATGAAAATTGCAAGTAAAATTTTTGGTATTACGGGAGATTTGTTTTATGAGTAATACCAAAACGCATACCAGTCCTTTCTTTATCACCGAAAATAAATTTTTAGATATTTGGGGCAAACATATAAAGCCAATTGGTTTT
>DAOUSR010000159.1 GCA_030627125.1 Thioploca sp. | reverse complement strand
TACAAACTCGAATATGGGTATTTATATCAATACTGCCAAATTACTTAAAGCCAAGATACTTGGTGATGATGGTAAATGGAATACTGCTACTCCAGTACAATTAACTAAACGGGCTAAATTTGAAGAAAAGCTGATTGGTTTCCTTGAGATGAACCTTGTCCGTAATTGGAATCATCTTAAAGAGTTAATTCATAGATTATAATTTTTAACTAAATCTTGGAGTACGACCTATCGGCGGGAGAAGAATGGTATTGTCCTGATGAAACGTTTCACACTTGCTTGCTTCTCCAAGTCACTGCGGTTGGGTTATCAGGATAAACCAGTCGTTGAAGTAGACACTCTACATCCTTGTTTAGTGCCGTTTAACATAGGTGTTAAGCACCAAATAAAGTATCATATATTATTTGAATATCTCCTTGTTGGGAGAGCAGGTAAAATGCATAAATTTTATAGATAAGGTTCCATATTAGTGAAATCAATTGATTTGTTTGCTGGTGCTGGGGGGCTCTCATGCGGATTAGGCATGGCAGGGTTTACTCCTATTTTTGCAAATGAGCTAGTAGAAGCTCACGCAAACACTTATCAAGTTAATAATGAAAATACCGTGGTTATAACTGGTGACATTAGACAAGTCTGCGAAAGCAACCTCAAAAGGATGCTAGAATTAAAGAAGGGTGAGTTAGATTTATTGGCTGGAGGGCCACCATGTCAAGGATTTTCAGTTAACGCACCGATTAGAGACCTAGATGATGAGCGTAATCATTTATTTAAGGACTTTTTAAGAGTTGCGAGTAAATTACTTCCAAAAGCTATACTAATCGAAAATGTGCCAGGCATAGTTTCTTTAGGCAGAGGTACTGTCGTCCAGCAAATATACAAAGAATTGGAAAAATTAGGCTATAGCGTTAATCACAAAATTTTGTTTGCTGGGCATTATGGTGTACCTCAGACTAGATTTAGAACAATTATAATTGCAATTAAAGGAAAATTTAATATTTCATTTCCTGAACCTGAATATAACTCAAAAGCTGTTGCAAACTTTGCTGGAGCTAGAGAACTTTGTATTAACGTACCACCACTTTTTTCTCAAGATTTACTTCCTCAAACTACTGTCTATGATGCTATCTCTGACTTGCCAACGATAGGAGGTGGTTCTAAAAATCCACCTATGAAGTACTTAAAGAAGGCTGAAGGTAATTATCAAAAGGTTTTACGAAAAGGTTCAAAAATAATATATAACCATTCTTGTAATAGGTTAGGAAAAATTAACCTTGAACGCTTGCCATATATTCCACAAGGTGGAAATTGGACAAATATTCCACATGAAATGCTTCCCAAAGGAATGCAAAGGGCACGAAGAAGCGACCATACTAAAAGATATGGCAGGTTACACCCCGAGGGCATGTGTTCAACCATTTTAACTAAGTGTGATCCTCATTGGGGAGCTTTTATACATCCTAATCAGGATCGTGTTTTGTCTATTAGAGAAGCCGCAAGAATACAGTCTTTTCCAGATACATATCATTTCACAGGTTCTTTACCTCAGCAGTATGAGCAAGTAGGAAATGCAGTTCCACCATTTTTAGCCAAAAAGATTGGTGAAGAAATATTAAAAATAATCGGATAAAAAATGATTAAAAGACCAAAGAACGACATTATTGAAATATTTGGTTACGCACCAGATGATTTGACAAAAGAGGCTAGATCTCTTTGGAATTTAGGAGCTTGCCCTTTCGTAAACAAGGCATGCTCAAAGTCTAATAGCGATCAGACCGTCGTATATGGCACTTGTAGTGTCACCACTACTTTTGGTGATTGTATAATTTGTCCTAATCGGATTTACGAAAAAAAATATCAATCGTTGAAAAAAGTGTCAGAAGATGCATTTGGTGACGATATTGAGTTCCTAACATATGAGGAATTTATTCCTAGAAGATCCTTTGCTGAGGAATGTGTTGTGGCTCTGGGTCAGAACTCAGGAAAGGAAGTTAAATTAGGGAATAAACTTTCTATGGACTGGGTTTTGGCAAAGGTGAGAAATGGAGAGCTAGTAGAGTACGCTGGCATTGAAGTCCAAAGCATTGATATAACCAACAACTATCGTGATAATTGGTATGCATATAAAAACTTAAATGAAAATACGTCTGTAATACCACGATCAGAGCATGGTTTGAATTGGGCAAATGTTCATAAACGACTGATTCCACAATTAATTCGTAAAGGCTTAATTTATGCAAAATCAGCTCTAGTTTCAAATGGTCTTTATTTTGTATTACCAGATATAGTCTTTAGAAAATTTGAAGACGTTATAGGTAAAGATATCCCTTTCGTCAATCGCAAGGCATCAGATGTACTAACAGTTCATACATACTCTTTATCTGATAATGTGGGACATGGTAAACAAAGACACCTTGTTGTCGAAAGAGAAATTAGATTCGAGCTTGAAGAGTTTTCACAAAGGTTTATTTCTGGTGCAAATCTTCCTACAGGTGAAGATCTGGACAATGCAGTACGTAGAGTTTTGGGCATTGTTTAACAAGTATGTCAACCAGACCGTTTTTTGCCACGCACTTTTGTGCATTTTACTACATTTTTGCACAAAATCACTCCACAAAAAACTGCCTGTTACAAGGCGTTAGTTGGTCAATCATCTTTAATTATTTTCAATATCAATTATTTAACTTATATTATCTGTTTACTATTTATCTACATTTGATAGCCGGGTTAGGATGTGAAACATGATTTACCATTATCCATCATCCCACAGCATAATAAATGCCCTTAAATATTCCATTATCTTGGTACGCAATAATACTCTACCATAACTATCCGACCAATTATAAAACCAAATGAACATTATCCACGGAACCTGGATTCCCAAATCCACCGATAACTTTATTCAAACTGGTAACTTTTACCTTTGGGTAGAAAAATCTACAAAAACTACGGCAAATCATTTAAAACAAAAAGATTTAGCTAATTTTATGGCGGAAATTTTTGGTTCTGCTATCACTACTAGTTATATTAACAGCAAGCTTACAACTCGCTATTTTCTGCTACCGACCGCCCAAAATAAACCACTACCTTCACCAGAATTGAGTCGATATGTGGACGTGGAAATACCCAACACTATCACTTTACAAGCTTGGGAAATTGAATGTTATCCGATAAGTAATATTATTAAGACCTTAACTGATATTAATTTTCTGGTTTCCTATAATAGCGATGATATTCAACTAGGTACTGATTTCTTATTTTGGCAGCAATATAGTCAATCTCTCAAGACAGTAATTCTTAAAGATCAATATATTCCAGCGTTAAAATGTCATGAACTTACTAAATCAACTAAACGTAAACCTGCTGCTATTGGAGTTTATAGCGGTTGGCAAATAATTTCTGAGCAATATGAAGCTAATATTCAGCAAGCTACTGATAATATGCCATTTGTTTGCACTGTAGGGAGCGAAGATAAAACTTGCCATGACAAAAAAAGCTTATTACGCCATTTCTCTGAAATTTTAATCACGGATATTGTCAACCAAGCTAAGATACCTGCCACTTTAACCAAAAAATTTGAAAAATCATTGCTACATGATTGTGTTAGTCAACTTAGAACTATTGAGCATAGAGTTAGTGATTCAACGTTAGCTGAATATAAATTGTGGCGTAGTTGGCAGCAAAAATTACTCACCGCTCATGCTAACGAAATTTTTTATCTAGGTTTTCAATTGCAAGAAGCTGAGGAAAATTCCCCTGATAACTGGCGACTTGAATTTCTGGCGATTTCCAAACAAGACCTATCTCTTAAATTGATGCTTAAAGACTATTGGCACAATAAAAAAAATACCCACCGACATTTTGGGAAAAATTTTGAACAGATTCTGTTGACAAATCTTGGTTATGCGGCTCGCATGTATCCCAAAATTTGGGCTGGTTTGGATACTAAAAAACCCACTGGTTTAGACTTAAATTTAGAAGAAGCGTTTGATTTTTTGAAGGAAAAAGCTTGGGTGTTGGAAGATGCAAATTATAAAATTATCGTGCCAGCTTGGTGGACTCCAGAAGGTCGTAAACGGGCTAAAATTCGGCTTAAAGCTAGTAGTAGCGGAACCTCTAATAGTGGTAAGGCTAACAGCTATTTTGAACTCAAGCAATTAATCGAATATAAGTATGAATTATCGGTCGCTGGACAGACAATTACGGAAGCAGAATGGCAGCAATTAGTAAACGCCAAAACCCCATTAGTTCAATTTCGGGGGCAATGGATTGAGTTAGACCGCAAAAAAATGCAGCAAATGTTGGAATTTTGGCAACAGCATGGTAATGAGACGGCAGAAATTGCTCTCACTGACTTAATGAAACAGGCTATCGAACAGGAAGCTGAGCTTGAAATTGAACATGATGCCGCTTTATCCGAAATGTTGGCAAAATTATATAATAATGCGGAACTTAAACCGATTACCAATCCGTCAGCTTTGCAAGGTAAATTGCGAGCTTATCAAAAACGAGGAGTGGCTTGGTTGCAATATTTGGAGCAACTTGGTCTGAATGGTTGTTTGGCTGATGATATGGGGTTAGGAAAAACCATTCAAATCATAGCTTTATTATTGTTAGATGCCAAAGGCCAAACTCTATTGGTTGCACCTACTTCAGTGTTAAGCAATTGGCAACGAGAAATTGAAAAATTTGCTCCTAAAATTAAAGTGTTAGTCCATCATGGTAGCAAGCGTGATAGCAAAGAAAAAGCTTTCAAAACTACAGTAGCCAAGTATGATATTATTATTACTTCATTTACCATAGTAAGAAAAGATGCCAAACTTTTCAATAGTTTAAAATGGCACCGGCTAGTATTGGACGAAGCTCAAAATATAAAAAATCCCAAAGCTGCTCAAACTAAAGCTATTTTAAAACTAGACAGTCAACACCGCCATGCTTTAACTGGCACCCCGGTTGAAAATCGGTTATTAGATTTATGGTCAATTTTTAACTTTTTAAATCCCGGTTATTTGGGCAAGCAAACTAGATTCAACAAGTTCTTTGAAATACCAATTCAACGGGACAATGATCGAGTGCAATCCACTATCTTAAAGAAATTAGTGGAACCGTTTATTCTGCGGCGATTGAAAACTGATAAGAGTATTATCAAAGACTTACCAGATAAAGTAGAACATAAACAGTATTGCAATTTGACTAAAGAACAAGCTTCTCTATACGAAGCGGTGACTCAAGATGTCGTAGCTCAATTGGAAGATGCGGAAGGCATTCAACGTAAGGGCTTAATGTTATCTACCTTGATGAAACTTAAGCAGATTTGCAACCATCCACGCCAATTTTTACAAGATAGCAGTAGCTTTTCTCCAGAGCGGTCGCATAAATTGGAACGGTTGACAGAAATGTTGGAAGAGGTGATTGCCGAACAGGAGAGTGCGTTGATTTTTACTCAATTTACTGAAATTGGCGAAAGTTTAAATCACTATCTCAAGCATAATTTGAATTACAATAGCTATTATTTGCATGGTGGAACCAGTCGTAAAAAACGTGAGCAGATGATTAGTGATTTTCAAGCTGAGGATAGCCCACCTACGATATTTGTGTTATCTCTCAAAGCTGGTGGAGTTGGTATTACTTTGACTAAGGCTAATCATGTGTTTCATTTTGATCGGTGGTGGAATCCAGCAGTGGAAGACCAAGCGACTGATAGGGCATTTCGGATTGGCCAAAATAAGAATGTGTTTGTGCATAAATTTATTACTGTGGGGACTTTGGAAGAGCGGATTGACCAAATGATTGAAGATAAAAAGAAAATTGCCAGCAATATTGTTGGTAGTGATGAGTCTTGGTTGACAAAATTGGATAATAATAGTTTTAAAAAATTGATAGCATTGAATCGGGAAGAGGTGATGGAATGATAAAATTCAGCCGAACTTGGTGGGGCAAGAGGTTTATCGAAGTTTTAGAAGATTTCAGTGATGCGGCTAGATTAGGGCGAGGCCGGTCTTATGCTCGCAATGGCAAAATTCTTAACTATGAGGTTAAAGATGGCAAAATTACCGCCAATGTTAGAGGTTCGATCAATCCTTACTTTGGAGTTTATAAGGAACCTAAATATAAGGTAAGTATTGAAATTAAACAGATTTCAAGCGTACAATGGTCAAAAATTATTAAACAAATGGCTACTAAAGCTAGTGTAGTTACAAAATTATTATTGCATGAAGTTCCAGATAATATTGAAGATTGTTTTGCTAAAAGTTTGCCATTATTACCAAGCAGCAGTAAAGATTTTAAGACTACTTGTTCTTGTCCTGATTATGAGAATCCTTGTAAGCATATTGCTGGCGTGTATTATTTAGTGGCTTCGCAATTAGATGAAGACCCATTTTTGTTATTTGAATTACGGGGTTTGTCTCGGACTCAATTACAACAAGAATTAGCTAAATCAACTTTAGGCAAGGTGTTGTCTTCGGCAATGGGTACTACCGATGTAGAAGATGAAATAGCCGACTCTTATTATACTAAACCTAAAACGGTAGCTATTCCTAAGTTTATAGATATAAAAGATTTTTGGGGCAGTGGAGAAGTTAAATTGCCAGAGGTTGTAACGACTACAGTTCCAGCAATTTTGATTAAAAAAGCGGGGGATTATCCGGCCTTTTGGAAACGGGATAACTCTTTTATTGAGGTAATGGAGGATTTTTATAAACGGGTGAGGGATAAGGGGTTTAAGTGAGATGTTTACCAATTATTAAATTAGGATTTTTGCTTGACTTATAAATTGGGTGGGATTATTATGTTTTTAATGTTAGTAAAAAATTTAAGGAAATGACAAATGTCTGAAGAAAAACTCACAAATCATGATGTTAGTAAAATTAATCAAATTTATGCAAATGTCACTATGCTACAATCAACTCCCGTAGACATTGGTATTGGTTTTGGATTGACTGAATTTGAAGGACCTCAAAAAATGACAGCAAAATACCATACAATGATTAGACTATCATTTGAACAAGCAAAAAGACTTAACGAAAGTCTTAGTGAACTTTTAAATGAATTGGACTATCCTGCAAAAAAACATGAATAATGTCTAATAGGAAAATTAAAGATACTTTTATCGACCCTAGAGGAAAAGAAATTATTCTCTATGAACAAACTTGGGATATTCATATATCAGGTGGTCATCCAGAAATGATTATTAGGTATAATGACTTGAAAACTACGATAAAAGACCCCGATCACATACTAGAAGGACGTAATCCTCAGAAAGAAGAGTTGTACGTTAAACAAATGGAAGCTGATGATGTATTTGTATCGACAAGATACTTGAATAATGAAACTATAACAATAGTCACATCTTCTTATTCTGGTGCAGATAATAAATCAAAAGGTACGATTAAGTGGAGTAAATGATTATGGTAAAATTTGAACACGGATATCGTATTGCATACGACGAACTTGTTGATACACTATATTTATCAGTGGGAGAGCCAAAACAAGCTACTGATTCTTATCTTGATGAAAATTATGTATTAGTTAGAAAAAAACATGAAGCTATAATAGGTATTACTATTGATGGTTTTATAGATAGACATGATGATGGTTCTTGGACTGATTCATTGATACTAAAATATTTACCAAAGTTCAATCCATTATTTCTATTTGGAATAAAATGACAAACTCGTAACCTATAATGTAAGATGTGGCAAGGAAACGAACCGCATCAACCGTTACTATACAATTGAAGCAATTCCCTTCGTTCATTGCATCCTACGCTTGCTGTCTCAACCAACTGTAGAGGTTTCTTAAATGACAACCCAAAATTTAATCATTCGTGATTTTCACGGTGCTATAATCCGTCAGC
>DAOUSR010000017.1 GCA_030627125.1 Thioploca sp. | reverse complement strand
TTTATCGTTAAGAGCTTTAGTACAATCTGAAGGTCGTTGGCAACAATTTTGGAATAAAATTCAACAATATGGTACTCAGGTTTTTATTTAGTACATCGTATTTAATCAACACCCTTGCTATTGATAACCAAGTGATTGGTGCGATTGAATTATTGACTACAGTACGTGCAGAAGCAAAAACGGTTATTGCTAATCTGAAACGCCGTGCTAATATTAAAGCCATTTATATTATCTCTGGTGATAATGAGATTCCAACCAAAAAATTAGCTCAAGAATTGGGGATAGAGCATTATTTCGCAGAAACTTTGCCAGAACAGAAGGCTGATATTATTGAACAATTGCAACAGGAAGGGCATTTTATTTGTTATATAGGTGATGGTATTAATGATTCGATTGCCTTGAAAAAATCTCAAGTATCCATTTCTTTGCGAGGTGCTTCCACTATTGCCACTGATACAGCCCAAATTGTGTTAATGGATAATGGCTTAAAGCATCTGGAATCAGTATTTGAACTTGCCGATGATTTTAATGCTAATATGAATACCACTTTTGCTATTATGCTTATTCCAACCTTAACTCCAATCATTACCGAGTTAAATTATTTGCATCTGATTATAATACGTGATCCACGAGCAGTAGTTGCTTCTTTAATTCCATTTATTTTAAATGCCAAAAGGGATGAGGACACATTTTCTCTATGATGATTTTAAACCAATGTCTATAACGCAACGTTTGCATTTCATTTTAGCAGGAGGTTATGCACCCAAAGCTAACTGTTAAAGTAAGTAGTTTTATTGATGTTTATCGTTCGATATTAGCCTGGAATAATGAACCCAATTGCCTATTAGTGCATTTTGAAGATTTAGTTGATAAGCAAGGAGGTGGTGATACAGATAAACAAGAAAATGTTGCAAAGAATATTGCTTTATTCTTAGGTATTAAATATGATGCCAATATTGCTGCTAAAGTAAGCCAAATTTATAACCCTTCAGCAAGAACATTTAGAATTGGTAAAATTGATAGTTGGAAAAATTCAATGGATGAAGAAAATATTAAATATTTGAGCGAATATTGTTAACCACTTTGCAATGAAGCTGAATATTGAACCAATATTTAATAGTCCTTAAAAACTGAGGTATAGCAATTTCTTAATTGGATGAATTATATCAATACAACAATTTGATATTTATCTTGAAGTTCATTAATAATTAAGAATTGCTATAATACCTTTCATTCACTAAACATCTTCAATGCCACGAGATTTGAGATGGTTGATGATCGTTGGATCACTTCTGTTTTTTGAAGTAGCTGCTTTCATGAATATAACTACGCCATCAATATCTCGAATAATATCTTTTAGCTTGTTGTTATCCGATACAGATGCACTGATGAAATCAAATACATGATCCATAAGGTTCTTATCATGTCGTGCGATACCAATAGCATAAGCTATATAAAAAGCAAGTCCAGGATGCTGCGAATGAATTTTTTTTGCCAATGCTCCCCATGTTTTTAACCATTGCTGCCATTCGAGATCAGAAAGTTTTTGTCCGTCAAGATGCAAAAATAGTGTCGCATTAACAATCTCTTCTTTCCATTTCCATTCTGTTGATTTCTCTTTTCTCCGTGCAAGCTTTACTGCTCGTTCATGAAACTCCAGACAACGCCCACATTGATAATAACAAGCAAGTGCAAAAGCGATGTATTCACGTTCTAGTTTTGTTAGTTCGAATGGATCTGATTCACCAGGAATTCCGGAAAAAATAAGTTGATGTAGCTCATTGAGTACGTCATTAAATGCCCATCCGAGTAACGGTGCTTTGGTTTCTTTCATGTTAATGTACCTGTTGTAATTACAAAAAAAATTATAAATAATAGAGCCATTTTTTATCCTTCAATATGGTTATTTTATTGCTAAGGAATGAGGATTTAATAACTTCCAAAACTTGAATGTTCAAACCTTCCAGGTTTAATTTCGGATTTTATTAAATTCTGATTACTAAGTATAACAATTCTTAATTCTGAATGAACTTCAAGATAAATATCAAGTTGTTGTATTGATATAATTCATCCAATTGGGAATTGCTATAGTTTCAAGTCTTTGGTAATGTAAAATAAAATAAACAACCAGCCCCAAACTGGCTTTCAACTCCTGCCTCTCCACCAAGTTTTTCAATTATCTGTCTTACTATAGATAATCCTAAACCATGTCCTTCCACTGGAACATTTAATCGAGTAAATTGAGTAAATAATTTATCAATAGATTCTTGTTCTAAACCAGGCCCATTGTCTTTTATCCAAAAACGCACGGTATCTTCCTTTTCAACCATGCCTATTTCTAAATAAGGTGGTTTGCCTCCATATTTTAACCCATTAGTTAAATAATTTATCCACACTTCTTCTATCCACTCGGCATAACCAAGAACTTGGGGATATGTATCTGGAAAAATGATTTCAGCCTGATATTGTCGTATCATTAAATCCAAGCGTTCTATTACTTTAGCAATAATATCTTGCATATCTAAAGGTGTTGATTTTACTTCTTGTTTTGATACTTTAGCTAACAATAATAACGCATTAACAATACTTATCATCTTCTGACTAGAATTTAAAATATGTTTTAAACACACTCGTCCTTGTTCACTTATATCATCAGACAATTCCTCTATTAATAAATCTGACAAACTGACCAAATGAGCTAATGGATTTTTTAAGTCATGAGCAACAGTGTGAGAAAAAGTATCTAATTCATAATTTTTAGCTTCTAATTCCAGATTTTTGGCTTCTAGTTCAGAATTTTTGCTTTCTAATTCATCATTTTTAATTTTAAGTTGCTGTTGCAAATTATAAACAGTCAGATGGGTATTAATTCGAGCTAAAATTTCTTCCTGTTGGATTGGTTTGGTAACATAGTCCACCGCCCCTAATTGCAAACCTTTAACTTTATCCAGAGTTTCTGATAAAGCGGTCATGAATATAACTGGAATATTTTTAGTTTTATTATTTGTTTTTAACAGTTTACAAGTTTCAAAACCAGATAATCCGGGCATCATTATATCCAATAAGATTAAATCTGGGTGTTCATATTCAGTAATTTCAATAGCTGTTGGTCCATCTCGGGCTACTAAAACTTCAAAATCATTGGCATCTAGAAAATCAAATAAAGTACTAATATTTTCTGGAATATCATCAACAATAAGAATAGTATAGGAATTTGGCATTATATTTATGGTAGGTACATTTAATTTTAAAAACATTTCAAATAGATAACTATAGCAATTCTTAATTCTTAATTCTTAATGAAATTCGATATAAATATTAAGTTATTAAAATGCTATAGATAACTACACAGGCAAAATAAATTTTGCACTCCGAACATTAATTAATATAAATTTTTCCCATCGGGCTATAAGAAACATTACCATTATTATCAACTGCTTCGATGTAATATTTAATATTACCAGTACCAGCCGGAAGGATTGCTTGATATTTGGTAGCAATTTGGGCTGGATTGGTTCTTGATGGATAGGCCCCACAATTTTTCATTACCACGCTCGATTTCTTATTAGAATCAGAATAATGTAATAATACTGTTTTAACTCCAGTTATATCATATACAAAAGTAAGAAAAGTGGCTTCTTTGGCAGCATCGGTCAATCCATTTTGACCCCAATCCTTGCCACCCGGATTAGCTGGTCGTACCCAAGGCATGAAGATAGTTGGGCCAGTTTTATCCTGTTTGCATATGTTGGCAATATCTATCAAGGAAATAGCTTTATTAGCCGCATTAGTCACCTGTGCATCCCACACTTCTTGGCCAGTCCAATACCAATAACAGCTAGTTTCAGCGGTGTAAAGCAATCGTTGGACAGCTTGCAATAAAGTTTTATCTTGGTTACTATCTTCAAACGAGTGAACGATATTTTGGAAAGCCGTCAACACCGCCCAACTGTTTAGATCGGGTGAGTAATCTTGCTCCGCCCATGAAAACCATTTGGTAAACTGAGGATCGCCATTGTCGGCCCCAGCCCAAGAACCAGCTTCAACTTGGACAATATTGTTTGGATCAACCGGAAATTTATGCAAGTAATCTTTAACTGTGATCAATTGAAACCGAGCGTCATTTTGGCACATGTTTACTAAACCAGAAGTGTTGCAAGTGTAATAACTATCAGCTCCACCACCATAATTATCCCCGTCCGAGTGCAGAATAAAGAAAGGCGGATGCTTGGGGTCGAAAGTAGGTTTTATTTTATCATAAATCTGTCCCATCACTCCTTCATATTGCAACGCACCGTATCCACCACGAGCATCTTCATTACCTAAATAACGTTCAGCTGGCACTCCGATAATTTCCGAATTGTTGCCTGCATGATCGGTATAACGCAATATGCAAGGTTTTAATAATTCAGGAGAAATTTTGCTTGGAGCCCAAATATTATTTAATGCCAACCAGTCATTGACTGCCGCATTTTCTTGATCTGCTGGATTGGGTGGTAACATCCCCTCGCCACTACCAGCGTAAGGATAGTCTTTGCAAGCCCGAAAATGATGGATGGAATCATACATAACTACATTAACTCCGGCCTGTTTTAAAGCTGGAATCATATGGGGTTGGAAAGCAGTTTCGGGTGGAAACATGACATCGCTGGCTTCAGTACCAAAAGCTTCCTGAATAATATGTTGATGCCAGTTAATTTGGCCGATAATATCCCGGGCTGGAATCAAAGGCATGAGCGGATGAAAGAAACCAAAAGCGGTAAAATCTACTCGTGGATTACCAAAAGCCGTTTTAGACTGAGCTAATTCACGCAATCCTTGGTTCCAATTACTAAAAGCCCCGTGACCTCGACCAGTTTCTGCACAACGGTTTAATTGCTCAATTAGTGAACCAGACCAACTAGTTGACAAGCCTGCATGACTAAGACCACCATCAATATATTGTTTAACTGCGGCTGGGATAAAATGAGTGTAAGGCCCGCCCCGTTGGCCAAAAATGTCATCTTTTTCTCCATCCCAATAATCCATTTCAGTAGCATTATAATACGGTTGGTGCATATGTTTATGAATCCCAAAATATATTACTGGCTGATTGCTGTCTCCTAAAGTTACGTTAGGTTTAACTGGTATAGATTTAGGAATTTGTTGGGAATCAGCTATTTGTATATCTCTAAATATAGTTACCCAATCATTTACATCAGCACTAGATATATCTGCAACTCGACAACCTTCTATTTGTAAATTGGCCATTCCAACGTGGAAAGCAGTAGCTGGGATTTGAAAGTGATAGCGATATTTACCTTTATACTCAACCATTTGGTCTTTAACAATCCATTCCCAACCATCTGAATGACGTATGATAATTTGAGCAAAAGGCACTTCACCATCGGCAACCATAACTACAATAAAAGCTTTATTAACTTCTATTTTTTCTGGTAATTCTATTGTTTCTATGTTATTGAATATCATGATAGATTTAATTATAGGGTTATGAGTTCAAATTCTTCTAAACTTATATCGTACAAATGCTGGAGTCCAAAATTGGCGTAAGTTATCCAGATAAATTTTGGGTTTCCTAGCAAATAATATATTATAACATATTAGCCTGTTACTAGCTGTGACTCATTGCTATAGCATTTGCCAATTGAATAGAATATATTTATACAAGTTAAATGATTGAAATTTATATTTAAATTTATTAAAAATTAAGCATACATAATCTAAGAATTGCTATATAATTATCTGACAAATAGGAGAACAATATGTTATTTATTTTAGATGTAGAAACTAATCCAACTGAACGTCAAGTGACTCTTAGGTTGCAAAATCAGCAGGGGGAACATTTAGCCGCCCAACAAGTTAAGATTGGGGAAGGCTTTGAATGGACTGGGTTGCTTAATACTCGGCAACATGTGGAACGTTATGCGGAACGTATGCAGGTGGATGCTAAAAATTTGTCGGCTGATGATTTGATTGCTCAGTTGGGAGTGTTTTTGGCTACGGAGGTGTTGGGTGAGGATATTTTCCGGCATTGGTATGAGGGGATTTCGCAACGTACTGTGTTGATTCGGTTGCCAGCAACTAAAGATGATTGGTTGGCAGCAGCGTTGGCTCGGATTCCTTGGGAAATTGCTCGGCCCAGTTTGGATAAACCGGCCTTGTTGGAAAAGCATAATTTTGCGGTGCGGGCAATTACTGGGACTGAGTTGCCGCAAGATCGGGAAATTGCGTTGGATTTAGGCCCAGCTGAGGTGGTGCGGGTATTGTTGGTTTTTGCCGAGACTGAGGATAGTAATCCGTTGGCTTTGCGGTTAGAACGAGAGCAATTGCTGGATTTGTTCTATGATAAGATTTTGCCATATCGGTTAGTGCAGATTGATAGTATTTGTTATGGTGTGACAAAGGCTAAGATTAAGAAACAAGTACGGAAAGCTAATGGTTATCATATTGTCCATTGGAGTGGGCATGGTAATCATGATAGTTTGTTGTTGGCGGGTGAGGAAAATAATAAAATATCGGGAGCCGGGTTGGTGGATTTGTTCCGAGAAGCTGGTGGATTTGTGCCTAAATTGATGTTTTTGAGTGCTTGTCATTCGGGGGCGTTTGCAGGTCTAGAACATACCAGTACGGCATTGGCGTTATTATTGGCTGGGGTTCCGCAGGTGGTGGCGATGCGTTATTCGGTGGGTGATGAGTATGCTCGGCGGCTGGCGGTATTGTTTTATCAGTATTTGTTGGCGGAACAGCATAATGCGGATGCGGCATTGGCTATGGCTCGGAGTGAGTTGACTAAAGATGCTAGTATTGAGGGGATTGAGCATACTACGGCATTGTTGTTTGGGCAGGATCGGTGGTTGTTGGAAGCGGTGCAACAAAGGAATGCCGAGCAGTTGAAGCAACGTTATCCAAACCAAAGATTTCAGCCATTGTTGACTGATGAACAGTATGGTTTTAAGGCTCGGTCGCATTTTGTGGGGCGGAGTCGGGAATTGACTCGATTAAGTCGGGATTGGTTGAATGAGTCGCCAGTAGCATTGGTGCAGGGTTTGGCTGGGTTGGGCAAGACAGCTTTGGTAGCGGAGGTGGTTAATTTATGGCATAATAAGTTTAATTTGGTGTTAGTGGTACAATCTCGTGGTAATCCAATGAATGCAGATGCTTTTTATGCTAAGATTGATTCGTTGCTAGTGCTGTTGTATCAGGATTATCGGGAAGACTGTCAAGCTGATGAATATCGTAAGATTTATTTGCCAAAGGATGTACCAAACCGCTATGAGATGATGCGGGAGAATTTGCTGGATACGCTGAATAATTATCCTATCTTATTGATTATTGATAATTTTGAGACTAATTTATTGCCAGATTGTGTTTGTAAAGACCCTGAATGGACGGCTTTGTTGACGCTGTTTTTAACTCGGTTGCGTGGGAGAACACGGGTTATTATTACCAGTCGGCATCGGATTAATCTACCAAACCCAGACTTAGGTTTTAAAAATCTGGTAGGTCTGGGGCCATTGCCGGATAATGAGGCTTGGTTGTTTGTGCAGAGTCATAAAGTGCTAAATAAGTTGTGGCATGGGGATTCATCGGATCGGGCGTTGGTGGTTAAAGTTTTGAAAATTAGTCATGGTCATCCGTTGATTATGCAGCGTTTGGGGGATTTGGCTCATGATCGGGCTGGTTTGGTTGCGGCTTTGGCTAGTTTGGAGGAGAAGGGTTTTAACCAGTTGCCAAATTTGGTGGGGGATGATGCACAGGAGCAGGAGCGGCGGTATTTGGAGGATGTGGCGATTGGGGCGGTGGATGTGTTGTTGGAGCGATTGAGTGTGGATGGTCGGCAGTTGTTGTGGGTGGCTACTCGGGCATTGGAATCGGTGACGCATTTGGTGTTGAATGTGGTGTGGTGTGGGTTGTCGCCAGAGCAGCAAATTTTGGATGGGATTAGGCAATCGTTTGCTTTGGTGGAGAAGTTGCCGCCGGAACAGCGACCAGTTTTACCAGAATTACCGGATGATATTAAAGAGTTATTGGATAAAGAGACGGCAGTAAGTACGGTACCAGTTATTGGCCCATTGTTAAAGGAGTTGGTTGAGTCGGGTTTGTTGCAACGAGAGGGGAAATTTGAAAAAGCGGTGTTTAGTTTCCATGAGTTGGTGCGGGAACGTTGCACGGCTTGGATGGATCAGTATCCGGCTGATCGGGGGGAACGAGATGCCAAGCAAATAGGCCAAGCTTATGGCGAACAGTATGCTAATCTTTTTAAGATGGTGTTAAGTTCGGATAAGGAAACTGCTACTGAAATGGGGCGGCGAGCGATAACTTATTTGGTGCGGGCGGAAGCGTTTGAGGCTTTGGGTAGTTTTGCTAGTGGTGTGGTGACTAGTACCAACAATCCCCAACAGTTACAGTATTGCAGAATTAGCAGCTGTTGTTGAGCAAGTACCAGCTGGAGAAACTCGGTGGCGAATGCGTGACAATTTGGCTGATGCGTTAAAAAATTTTGGGCAACCACAACTGGCTTTGCCTTTGTTTAAATTATCTGCAAGTGAGGCCGAAGTCGCAGGAGATTGGGCGGATGTGGCTTGGATTTGTCATAATTGGGCTTATTCTTTACGCATATTGGGACAATTGCCAGAGGCTCGGGAAACTTTTCAACGGTCTGCTGAAATTGGACGCAAAATTGGTAATGCAGAAGTTAATATTATTGGCAATGAATTAGAAGTTCTGCGAATAGACATTATTTTGGGGGAAGTGGAAACTGCTTTACCAATTATTGAACAACATGTTGCTAAAATTCGGGATTGGTGGCAAGTCAACAGGGAGAAAAATTAGCTGCTGCATCTGATATTTTAACTCGTGTTTTTATCAGTGGATTGGATATTGCTCATTCTGCTCATTTGAGATTAGAACATTGGCAAGCCAGCCTTGATTTACTGACTGAAAAAAAACATGTTGAACAAGTTGCTGGTGAAAGTGCAGAGGCTTTAGTTAGAACTCAGTTTAATCGTTATGGGCCTTTAATGAAATTGGGATACTTAGATGAAGCACAGCAAGTGTTGGAAGGTTGTTTGCGAATAGATACTAAAGTAGGTGATTTAGCAGGACAGGCAACAGACCTTTCCGCCCTCGCTAATGTTTGGAAAGAACGTGGGGATGTATCACATACCATAGAGTTAGCACGGCAAGGATTGGCTATTTGTGAACGGTTGTCAAATCCAGAAGATCGAGCGATTTCTCATGGTAATTTATCTAGTTATTTGCATGAAGTTGGACAAGTTGAAGAAGGGGCTAAGCATCGGCTTGCCGGAATAGTTTATTTCTTAGTAACAGGTAATCAACAAAATCTTGAAATTAATTTACGCAATCTCTCTATTCACATGAAAGAAGCCAAAGATTACCCACTACCTAGCCTTAACGAACTATTACAACAGCCTGAATTTAGTACCTTAAAGCGGTGGCTGGGAGAATGGAAAGTTAATGTTGGGGAATTGCAAGAGCAGATTGATTGGCTTTTGAGCAAGATTATGCAGGATTAACGTAGGAAATAATGTCCCTGTTGGGTTACGTTGCACTAACCCAACCTACTTTCTAATTTTTAAAATTGTAGTAACCCAACATCGAAAGCACTGCTATATTTACCCACTAATTGTAGATAGTTACCTATAATTTAAAATTATTGACATATAATTCTGGATACCTAAATGAAAATACTCGCAATTGATACTTCCACTGAAGCTTGTTCCTGTGCTTTACACATAGATGGAGAAACCCAAGCCCGCAGTCAACTGGCCCCACAACAACATACCAAACTAATTTTACCAATGGCTGATGAATTACTTGCTGAAGCTGGTATAAAACCAAATCAACTGGATGGTCTTGCTTTTGGGAAAGGCCCAGGTAGTTTTACTGGATTGCGGATTGCCTGTGGAGTTGTGCAAGGCATAGCATTTGCTGTCGATATACCAGTTGCTCCAATATCCTCTTTGGCTACTTTGGCTCAAGCTGCATATATTGAATCTGGAAATAAGCATGTTCTAGCTACTATTGATGCTCGTATGGAAGAAATATATTATGGATATTACATTCTAAATGAACAAAAAATCATGCAATGTGAAATTGCTGACCAAGTTGCTAAACCAAATAATATTAGTTTGCCATCTACAGAACAATGGTATGGGACTGGTAGTGGTTGGATTTATGCCGAAATACTAACAAATAACCTTGGAACATTATTACAAAATTATACAATAGATAAATATCCTCAAGCTAATGCCATGATTTCATTAGCATTGGAATCATTTAAACAAGGTGAAGTAGTTAGTGCTGAAAACGTTAATCCAGTTTACTTACGTGATATGAATATTAAACCAACTAATATAGGACTTACGCATTAATATATTTAATTAGATAAAAAATAATTAACAAACACAATATTATCAAACCCAAGAGGTTGTCTATGACTTCAGTCCAGTTTTAAATATGAGCTAAAAGTGATATAATTACGATTTTACCATAGCTAAAGTTTTAGATACATGCAACTATTTGCTTTTGGCCTCAATCATAATACTGCCCCAGTTTCTGTGCGTGAACAAGTAAACTTTTCACCAGAACGACTTGAACATGCGTTACATGATATTATCGAACGTGAGTTAGCGACAGAAATCGTAATAATATCAACTTGTAATCGCACCGAATTATATTGCGTATTTGAATATGATACTAGCGATATAACTCACATAATTAATAATTGGTTAAGTCATTATCATAATATACCTAGCCAACTATTACAAACTCATTTATATGTCCATGATAAAGACAACGCAGTACGCCATTTATTGCGAGTAGCTTGTGGTTTAGATTCTATGGTGCTAGGTGAACCACAGATTTTAGGTCAAATTAAATCAGCCTATAATACTGCTAAAAATGCTAAAACTACGAAGCGTTTCTTAAATAAATTATTCGAATATTCTTTTTCGGTAGCTAAACAAGTACGGACTGATACCGCAATTGGTTCTAGCCCGGTCTCAGTAGCATTTGCAGCAGTACGCCTAGCTCAACAAATTTTTGGCAATTTACAAGATAATACTGCCTTATTAATTGGAGCTGGCGAAACAATTGAATTAGCCGCTCGACATTTGCATGAAAACAAGTTGAATCGAATGATTGTAGCTAATCGTACTTTAGAAAAAGCTCGAAAATTAGCTAAAGAATTTGCCGGTTATGCAATAACTTTAGAAGAAATTCCAGTTCATCTTGCCGAAGCTGATGTAGTGATTTCATCAACTGCAAGCCAAACTCATGTTTTAACTAAAGATGAAGTAAAACAAGCGATTAAAGTTCGTAAACACCGTCCAATGTTTATGGTTGATATTGCGGTTCCGCGTGATATTGAGCCATCAGTAGGAGATTTAGACGATGTATATCTATATAGTGTCGATGACTTAAACGAGGTCATTCAAGACAACTTACGCTCTCGAGAACAAGAAGCTCTGAAAGCTGAAGAAATTATTGATACTCAAGTTACTCATTTTATAAGTTGGTGGCGTTCTTTAGATGTAGTGACCACTATTTGTAACTTACGTGAACAGAGTCAGGAACATAGACATGATATAGTTAACAAAGCCAAACGTATGCTTGATAATGGCAAGTCTCCTTATGAAGTTGTTGATTACTTAGCTCATACTCTTTCTAATACCTTAATGCATTCGCCTTGTGTGCAGTTACGTCAAGCTGGTTATGATGGTCAAACTGAATTAATAACCGCAGCTCAACAATTATTTCAATTGCCTGATGATGATTTGATGTAGGTAGTTTAAGTTTGAGGTGATAACTTCAGCCTATTATTAATCGTAACTATCTACCATAATAAGTTATATATTTTATAAAAAATGGCATAGATTATGATAGATAATTACGACATTTCTTAATACCTATATTTTAAGTAAGTTTCAATACTATTGCTTGTGTTTACATCAAACAATAAATATAATGACATGCAAAATGCCTTTAAAATGACAAAAATATTATCATGTATCCTGTAAAGCTTTTATTATTATTTATATTAATTGGGATCGGTTGTACTCAAAATGTTTCTATTCCAGATAAGTTTGTTCGTGCATCTAATGAGCCAGAAAAAATTGTTAAAACTCCTAGCAATATCTTGCATCAGTTTAGAACTGCCGTAGTAGAAAATGATAAAGATTATCTGTTAGGCACTGGTGATGATATTACGATTGAAGTTTGGGGTTATGATGAATTGTCAGGTAAACATATAATAGGTCCTGATGGTAAAATTACCTTACCGCTAGTTGGACCCATAAAATTAACTAATTTATCCCGTGAACAAGCTGCTAAAAACGTTGCAGATAAATTTGCTAAATATTATATTAATCTGTCGGTTGCAGTACGAATAAATCAATATATTTCTAATCGAGTATTAGTACTAGGGAGAGTTTCAAGGCCTGGTGAAGTACGGTTTAATATGACAGCTCCAACTTTGTTAGAAGCAATTTCATTAGCTGGTGGTTTGGGTGGAGCAAGCGGTTTACAAGGAGAAGCTCAAAGTTTACCTTTAACTCGTTGTGCTATCTTTCGAGGGCAAGATAAAATTGTCTGGATAGATTTGGAGCCGCTATTTACTGGCATGGATTTATCTCTTAATTTGCCACTGGAACGAAATGATATTGTTTATATACCTGATATTAAAGAAAAATTGGTATATGTATTAGGAGAAGTACGACGACCAGGAGCATTTCGCTTATTACCTCAAATGTCTTTATTTGAATTGGTAGCTAAAGCTGGAGGTCTAACTAGAGATGCTAAATTTAGTTCAATTAATGTAATTCGCCCATCTTTAGGAACTAATAAACCTATGACATTGAGTGAATTAATGGCTCCTGAAGAAAAACTTGATGATGTTCTTCAAGAAGGTGATGTCATATATGTACCTATTAATAATATTGCTAAGATCAATTATGCTATTCAATTTCTTAATCCATTTACCACTATGTTAGGCATTTATGCCGATATCACTTCAATCAAGGCAGATTCCCAACGTCATAAGTTAGATCAAGAAGAAGAACGTTTAGATATTGAACGTACTGTTATTGAAGCTGATAAAGCTAATAATTCTATATTAGAGTAACTATGCCATCTATTTCTGAAGCACAACCTATCATTACCGGACGAATAAAACCACTAGTAGCCATCTTAAAATATAAATGGTTGGTTTTATTTATTATAATAGTGATAATTGGATTGGGAGTTCCAGCTTCATCAAAATTTGGAAAATCAAGCTATGAAGCTAATGCGATCATATTAGTATCACCTAAATTTATTCCCAATCTTGCATCAGTAAAAGGTATGGATTTAGGTAATATTCAGTATAAATTTTATATCAAACAACAGATTAATATGATCGAAAAGGGTGAGCTATTACGAGAAGCATTGCAAATACCAGAAGTACAGAAAAATTGGCAACGTAGTGGAGAAACTATTGCATCAGCTTTAAATCGTTTAAAAGGTGCAATTAAGGCTAATAACCGACGTGGTACTCCTTTTATTAAAATTACTTTAGTTGATAAGAAGGCAAAACATTTAGACATAGTGCTGAATGCAATTATAGAAATTTATTTAAAGGAAAATAAGGCTGACAACCTGTATGATAGTGATGGTCGTATTGTTAGATTAGAGCAACGGCGTAAAAGTTTAGATGATTCAATTATAGCGAAACGACAAAGCCGTACTAAAATTGCTGAAGAGCTTGGAGTAACAACTTTTCAAGAAAATAGCTTAAATCCTTATGATGATATCTTGATTGAAAATACTTCTGCTTTTATGTTGGCTCGACGTAAGCGGATTGAAGTAGAAACTTATTTAATAGCTTTGACTAATCCTCGTAGTAATGGTAAAGCTACCTTGGACGTATTAGTAAATGAAATGGTTATCAACGATGATATTTTGAAAAATCATAAAACCCAATTATTTGCCAGACGTACTGAATTAATGACTCAGATGGCGGGTTTAACTGAACAACATCCAAGTTATAGTAGGGCTAAACAAGAAATTATTAAAATTGAACGTAATATTGAACAAGCAACTAAACAGTTAACTAAAGATAGTCGTGAACGTTTATTGGAAAAAAGTAAGGCTGAAATTTATCAAGCTGAATATATTGAAAATTCATTAAAACAAGAATTAGAACAACAACGTAGCAGAGCTAACCGCTATTCTACTCTATATAACCAAGCTTTAGTTATTAATAAAGAAATAGCTCGTATTTATATCCAATTAAATAAAATCCAGAATCAAACAGATTTTTTAACTATTGAATCTGATGCTCCAGGATTTGTACGTTTAGATACAGCGGCTTCAGCTTCCTTAAAACGTGGTAAAAGCCAACAAATAATAATATTATCAATAATTGTAGCATTTGGATTGGGATTAGGATTAGCTATAGTATTAGATTTGTTGGATAGACGAATCCGCACTCCAGGCGAACTTCATAAAATTATTGGGTTTCCACCAATGGCTTGGCTATTAGAAAGTGATAAAAATAATAAAGATGTGGAGCAACTCGCCAATGATTATTTACGCCGTATGGCATTATCATTAGAACGGGACTGGCATGTCCATGATACTGATTGTTTTGTATTAACTTCAGTTAAACCCGGAGCTGGCACGACTAAATTAACTTTACAATTAGCCCATATTTTAACCGAACTTGGAGTACGCACTTTAGCATTAGAAATGAACGCTTTCAAGCAAGATAAACGTTACTCTGAAGGCACCACTTCCACTCAAGGTTTGACCACATTGCTAAACTCAAATTCTTCATTAGCACCAGAACTGTTAATAGTTCCAGCCACTGATGAATTACCAGATCGGTTACCAATTGGAGAAACTCAATTCCGTCATCTAAAAACTCATGGTAAATTATTGTCTATACTCAAACAGCTAAAAGCTCATTACGATTTAATAATTATTGATACTCCACCATTATTATTATCGGCTGACGCTGAATTATTAGGTAAAGTTGCTGGAGGAGTTTTATTAGTTGTTGAAGCTGAAGCAATAATGCCGGGTGAATTGAGACGGGCAGCATCTTTGCTCGAACGGTTAAATCCTCCTGTGGTTGGGACAGTGTTGAATCGAGTTAAGGTATTTCAAGGCGGTGGTTACTTTGCGGACTTGATCGAAGAATATAAAACTGGCAATAAAAAGAAAGCTAATTGGATGAAACGTTTGTTATGGAAATGATTTCAGTAGTAGTTATTGGACGCAATGAAGGTCAAAGATTGGTAGATTGTATTAAATCAATCCAAATTCTAGCAGAATCTACGGAAATAATTTATGTTGATTCTGATTCCACTGATGGTAGTCCAGAACGAGCTAAAGTACTAGGAGTAAAAGTAATTGTTGTCCATACAGAGCATCCAACAGCAGCTATAGGTCGTAACGCTGGTTGGCAAATAGCCACTAATCCCTTAGTGTTATTTATTGATGGCGATACTATCCTTAATAGTAATTTTATTAAAGTAGCTTTACCAATTTTTGCCGATCCCAAAGTTGCTGCCGTGTGTGGGCATTATCGAGAACTTTATCCAGAAGCTTCCATTTATCAAAGAGTACTTGATTTGGATTGGATGGTACCTACAGGAGTTGTAACATCTTGTGGTGGTATCGTGTTAATGCGAAAAAGTGTGTTGGAGGAAGTAAATGGTTATAATCCGCAATTAATTGCTGGTGAAGAACCAGAGATGTGCCAACGAATTCGGGCTGCTGGTTATGTTATTCATCGTATAGATAAACCAATGATTTTACATGATTTAGCTATTAAAAGTTGGTCACAATATTGGCAACGTTCCGTTCGGACTGGTCATGCTTATGCGGAAATTTCCAATATGCTGGAGCAATCTTCTTTAGCTGATTTTTATAAAGAAAAAGCTGGGGGTATTTTATGGCAACAAGAAGCTCGTAAGAATTTTATTAATGCTGGTGTATGGACTGGTATTTTTGTATTTGGGCTAGTTATGACTGCATTATCATGGTTACCATTATTGTTTTGCCTAGTTTTATTTTTAAGTTTTAGTTTGCGTACAAGTTGGAAAAATCGTTGGAAATCAAAAGATTATTTTTCCATATTTTTATATGGACTACATTCCCAATTTCAACATATTCCCATAATGGTTGGACAGCTTTCTTATCATTATAATCGTTGGCGTGGTAAACGCCGCAATTTGATTGAATATAAATAACTGATGTTATAGTGCGAATTGATTCTCAACCTCCCCTAATCCGAGGAGGGCTGCATCAAAGTGCATAAATATGTTACTTATTGTATTAACTAATTGAAATTATTAATTTAACATTTGCAAATATATATCTTCGAACTTAAAAAATGTTATTTTTAGAAGATAAAACTACAAAAATATTAACTGTAAATCAGTTGGGTGTTGATTTATAATGATGTAATTAGTTAGAACTATTTTGCGTAACATCAGTAATTTAGAAGTCAGTCTTGCTCACATCCACAAAATGGCCAGAAATCGCCGCAGCCGCAGCCATAGTAGGACTAACTAAATGAGTACGTCCACCTTGGCCTTGTCTACCTTCAAAATTACGATTAGAAGTAGAAGCACAGCGTTCTCCAGCTTCTAGCCGATCCGCATTCATAGCCAAACACATAGAACAACCCGGATATCGCCATTCAAACCCAGCTTGGATAAAGATTTTATCTAAACCCTCCTGTTCTGCTTGAGCTTTTACCATCCATGAACCCGGTACAACCAACGCTTGCTTGATATTAGTAGCAACTTTACGACCCTTAATAACTTGAGCCGCAGCTCGTAAGTCATCAATCCGACCATTAGTACAAGAACCAATAAATATTTTGTCCAAATTAATAGCAGTAATTGGAGTGCCAGCAGTTAAACCCATATAATCTAAAGCTTGCTGAATGCCTTTCACCTTATTTGGATCAGGTATAATGGCATCAATTGGAAGCACCATCTCTGGCGAAGTACCATAAGTTACTTGCGGTTTAATCAAGCTTGCATCTATATTTAAAGTTTGCTCGAATTCAGCTCCTACATCACTATGTAATTCACGCCAATTAGCCTCTGCTTGTTCCCATGAATCATTAGGAGCATAAGCTCTGCCTCGCACATAATCAATAGTTTTAGCATCTACCGCAATAACGCCCACCCTTGCTCCAGCTTCGATTGCCATATTGCAAATAGTCATACGGCTTTCAAGGGTTAAATTTTCAATAGTTTCACCAGCAAATTCAACTGCATAACCAGTTCCACCATCCGTGCCTATTTTACCAATAATAGCTAAAATAATGTCTTTGGCAGTAACTCCTGTTCCAAGTTTTCCATTGACATTAACCCGCATATTTTTAAGTTTTTTCTGCACCAAACATTGAGTAGCCAATACATGTTCTACTTCAGAAGTGCCAATACCAAATGCTAAAGCTCCCAAAGCTCCATGAGTTGATGTATGCGAATCTCCACATACCACAGTCATGCCGGGCAAAGTTATGCCTTGTTCTGGCCCAACCACATGAACTATGCCTTGAGACGGGTTATTCATATCGAATTCAGTAATTTTATATTCCTGACAATTCT
The DNA here is from genome assembly GCA_030627125.1 of Thioploca sp. GTDB lineage: Bacteria > Pseudomonadota > Gammaproteobacteria > Beggiatoales > Beggiatoaceae > DRQV01. The sequence goes on along the minus strand of DAOUSR010000017.1, from coordinate 14,358 downwards.
TACTTAAAGTTTCCATTTGTAAGCGTGAAACCTTATCAGTAACGGTAGTTATTCCACCACTGCGTTCAGTAGTAGGAACATTATGATCATGCACCGCAATATTAGTTTGAATTCGCCAAGGTTGGCGTTTGGATAAACGTAATCCTTCAAAAGCTTGAGGCGAAGTAACTTCATGGATTAAATGTCTATCAATATAAATTAATGTAGAACCATTTTCATCTGTCCGCACCACATGTGCATTCCATAATTTATCGTAAAGTGTTTTCGGCATAATTTCCCTATAATAATTTTTTTTAATTAATTTAATAATTTGTTTCAAAAGTTAGCAATATTAAATGTCAGCAGTCCTAAACAAAGTAGTGGTGTATAATATAAGGTCAAATATCAAAGGATGTTTCCGAATATTGGTTACAACGAAAAACATGAATTCTATTCCACAAATAATTGATATTACAATTAAAAAGAAAGGTAAATATCCAATGTGATGAAATGTGGGTAGGGATTTTTCGTGATGAATAAAGACACAACGGATTTGGTATTGACATTGAAACTAATTGTTGGTGTTTACATTGGCAGTCGTGATGCAGGTGGTGCTAAAGGTTTATGGAATTCCTTACCGCCTGTTTACCGCCAATGTGCTGTTACATTTACAGATTCCCATTTTCATGGGAACATGCTTTAAAAAACTTTCTAATCATATTGGTACTTTATTCATCATTATAATGCTAATATTATTTGATTTTTTACCACTACTTTGTTTAGGATTACTCACTTTAATATTAAAGAGATGTTTAAAAATATGAATATTATAATTAGCCAAGAATTAACAGTTTTTTCTTAGTTCCATCAAGAATATCTTCAGTATCCATAGGATTGCCTGCAAGGGTATCTAAATAAAGTTCAATTCCAATCAATACATCTGCTAAAGATTTAAGTGTGTTTTCTGGTGGTACAATAGCTTCTTTAATGAATACTCGTTCTATATAATCATTGCACTGCCTCAACAAATTAGCTGCCCGATCATGAGATGCAACAGCTAAAAAGCCTTCTACTTGTCTTAATCGAGCTGGAACTTCTAATAAACTATCGTCTTGAACTCCACTGTCAATAAAATTAACTATTGGTTGAATAACTTGGGCTAATTCAGTCTTAGCTTCATCAACCGCTACTCCTAACACTATTCCAAACTGCGGAGTTTCGGAAAATTCAGTATCTGGACTTTGTTGTAAACGCTGTTTTGCATGTACACCTTGTACAGACAAGATATCAACGGCGGCACTAATTTTTAGTAATGCATTAGCAATCTTCAGCAAAACTGGCATTTCAGGATTTTTGCGGCCTTCAGTAATATCTAGAATTAACATAGCTTGAGTCAACATAGATTTACGTTGCACTGACAATCCAAGCAATCCCAATGTATTAGCCATATCTCGTAGTAAATCTACTAACTGAGAAAGTTCTGAAGTAGAATGATTATCAGCTCGATTAAATATATCTAACGTTTCCTCTACTCGAGCAAAATCATCCTTTAACAAAGTTACAACTACCTTCATAAGTTCAATATCTGGGCCAGCAAACATTAATCTTGCTGCTGCCAAAGTAACTTCTGATGGTAAATAATCCCCTAGTTGAAATACAGTTTTAATAGCCACAGTTTGTTTGCCTTTAGAACGAGCTTGGGCAACAAAAAATAACAGGTTATTCAATAATGCTTTAGGTGGAACAACATTTAATGCTGAATTACCATGAGTAACTATCTGATTTATAGAAGCATCTATTTGTTTTAATAAACTCAGAATCGGCTTATTTAATACTAGCCCTTTCTGCAATAATGCCTCCATAAGTCCTTCTGTTGCCCACCAAACTTTAGTTATTGGAGCAGTTCCGGTTGCTTGTTGTAAACGTTGCATTACCGTATAAATAAACTTTAATCCTTCAGTTGGTTGCTTAGGATTTTTAAATAATACCGCTAGACCTTTTTGATAAGCAACACGCATTTGCTGCATGTATTTTTTCAGTTTCTCATCTGGTAATTTAACTGGTTTAAAATGCGGAACAGTGACATATAAATCTGGCGTAAATAAACTATTAGCAGTCAACGGTTTTTGTTTCCGTAAAGCTCGCAAACTATTTAATAATGGCAATAAAGCTAAAGGCATATCATGTTGCACAATTGCCAAATGATCCAGATAATTAGGTAACTGAATCAAAGATCGCATTAAAATATCATAAGTCGCTTCACTATTTTCAATTTTGCCAGCTAATATAGTTTTAATTGTTAATTCAATGTCTTGAACTAATAACGCAGCTGTTTCCAACTCTAATACCTTAAGAGCTCCATAAATTTCATGTAGCCAAGTTACGCATTGTTGTAATGGAGCAGTATCACTAGGATATTCTACAAACTGCTCCAAAGCTTGACGTGTTTGTTTCAAACTTTCATCAATTGTTATTTTTACCCATGTTAGGGCCGAATACTTCATAATTATTAATTGTTTTGAAATAGAGATTTAAATACTCTATATTGATTTTAAATTATTAAGCTTGAACATTCATTGCGTTAATGGTTTTTTGAACATCATCTGGCAATGTAAAACCAGATACAGAAGTTTTTAGTTCATTCGCAAGGATTGATAATCGCTCAATTGAAGCAGCAGTTTCGTTAGTACCATTAGATGTTTGGGTGGTAATGTCTTGAATAATCGTCATAGTACCAGAAATATTGGAAGCAACAGCTGCTTGAGTACGTGAAGTCTGAGAAATATTTTCAATCTGCCCAGCTAATTGGACTGACACTTGTTCAATTTCTGTCAGTGCTTCACCTGCTTTTTCTGTTAAAGATGCTCCTGATACTACTCCAGCTGTGCTTTGTTCCATTGAACTTACTGCTTCATTAGTATCACCCTGAATAGTTTTCACCAATGCATCAATCTGTTTAGTAGCATTACTAGAACGTTCTGCCAAACGTTGAATTTCATCTGCAACTACTGCAAATCCACGTCCAGCTTCACCAGCCATAGCTGCTTGAATCGCTGCATTTAAAGCTAAAATGTTAGTTTGATCAGCAATGTCATCAATTAAGCCTACAATATCTCCAATTTCTTGTGAACTTTCACCTAAACGTTTAATCCGTTTTGATGTTTCTTGAATTTGCTCTCGGATTGAATCCATACCAGTTATAGTATCTCGTACAGCTTTAGCTCCTTTGCTGGCAATATCTACAGATTTTTTAGCTACATCGGCAGATTCAACCGCATTTGCTGATACTTTTTTAACTGAGTTAGCCATACCAATAATAGCCTGTCCAGCCTTAGCAATTTGTTGGGCTTGTCGTTCACTAGCTTGGGTAAGTTGTCCAGCTGTTGTACTGGTAGCTTGAGCCGAGTTGGATACTTGTACTGCTACTTTATTGATACTAATAACTAAATCTCTTAATGATTCAATTGAAAAGTTAATTGCATCAGCAATTGCACCAGTAAAATCTTCGGTAACTGTAGCATTCACTGTCAAATCACCATCAGCTAAATCAGAAATTTCACTCAATAAGCGTAAAATAGCTTCTTGATTGCGTTTTTGTTCATTTTGAGTCTCTTCTAATCTTAAACTAGTTTCCAATGAATGCGATTTATTAATTCTGATAATTAAATAGCCAAAAAACACTAATAAAACAAGCACGAATAATGCCAAAACATAACTTAATAATGGAGATATAAAACGTTGTTTAATTGCTTTTACATAATCTTTTTGTAAAGCTTCGATACTATTTAAAATTCTAGGATTAAGTAACATTATATCTCGTAAGGCATCTTTCGCTTTATATAATTCTTCAGATTTTTCTAAAAATATCTCAATTTTTTTATTCTTTTCATCAAATAGCTCATATAATTCTTCAATTGTTCTACGTGATATTGCTTCTGATACTGGTAATACAATTGCATCAGCATCTTCTTCACTACCATCCATCAAAATTGATAAAATATCCCCAAATTTCAAAATAGCATCATCTAATTTACCTGCTGCAGTTAGATCATCAGAATGATCAATAAATGACAAACGAATATTATCAGCAATCTGTTCCAACCACACCAATTCTCTAGTAGCCAAGCTAATTTGGTTTGGAGTTGCACCATTATCTATCATAGCTTTAATCATTTGTTCAGTTTTTTCAATTAAATCTACTGTCACGGATTGTAAATTTATCAACTCAGAATAAAGCCAAATAACGTCTTTTTGAGTAGCCAATAAATTTTTGATACTATCTTGAGTATTAGGTTTATCAGTATTAGTTTCAGCTTTTCCCCACAAGTTAATCAAAATTCCTAAAGTCGGTAATACCTGTTGTGGTGTTGCAGGCATTCCAGAATCTGGATTACCATCAGTTAATTTTTTTAGGAGGTTATTATACTCAGTTTGAGATTTAATAATATCTTTAAAACCGGTCTCATTCCCTGTAGCAGATTGGGATGCCTGTTGGGTAATTTGTTGAGATAACAAACGTAATTTAGTTATGTAACTTAAATATTCTTCATCATATTTATCGTATTCAACTAACATTGCAAATACAAAAATAAGTGATACAAATGATGATAGTAATACAATGATAAAGGCAATAAGCCATGTATTTTTAGTACCTAAAGCTTTAAAATTCATTTTATTTACCGTTAATTTTAAAATTTGAATTTATAAATGTATATTTTTTATAGAGCTGCATCGAGAAATACATTATTGTTAGTTAATTTTTGCATATCAAATATTGTCCAAGTTTTTTTTTTCATAGACAAATAACCCTTTCGTAAAAGGAGCTATCAACACATCTTTACATGGAGTTTCTAAATCCATAATATGTTCTGGAAAATGTTTTATTCCCAACACTTCATCAACCAATAATCCGGCTGAAATACCAGATTGATTTATGAGCAACATACGAGAACGATTATTTATTACTATAGGCTCTCCTTCCAAACAAAAGTTTAAATCAATTATAGGTAATAACAATCCTCGAACATTGGCTAAACCTTTTACCCATAATTTTGAGCCAGGGATTTTAGCTAGATTAGTGGAATAGGGGAGAATTTCGGAGATTTCATTTAAAGGTGAAACCAAATATATTTTTCCTAATCGAAACGCAATCCCACGCCAAATCTGTTCAATTGTAGATTGGTGTGGTAATCCTTTAGCCCTTTGTTTAGCACGTCGTTCAAGGTCTTGTAGCCATTTATAAGGTGATGTTGTCATAACACATTTTTAATTGCATTTAACAAATCTGCTGACGAAACTGGTTTGACTAAAAAATCTTTAGCTCCTTGCATTTTACCCCATGCTCTATCACTTTCCATATTTTTGGAGGAAACTATAATAACCGGGATAGTTTTAGTCTCTGGATTTTTAGTAATTTTACGAGTTGCTTGAAAGCCATTTAGGCCTGGCATAACCACGTCCATAAGCACAACATCAGGCTTTATTTCTTGAGCTTTTTGAATACCTTCTTCACCGCTAGAAACTGTAGAAGTTTGATAACCTTCTTTTTCTAAAGTATCTCTAACTTTATTCGCATCTGTTGGCGAATCGTCTACTATTAATATATGGGCCATGTGTATTCTCTAAATAAAGTTTTAAATTTAACTGGCAGTTTTAGCTTCCACTACATAAGTTTTGATGGTATTTAATAATTCCTCTCTAGTAAAAGGTTTCGTCATATAATATTCAGCTCCAACAATACGACCTCTTGCACGTTCAAATAACCCATCTTTGCTTGATAACATAACGATTGGAACTTTTTTAAAACTAGGATTATTTTTAATTAATGCACAGGTTTGATAACCATCAAGTCGTGGCATCATAATATCAACAAAAATAATGTCTGGTTTTGCTTCCATTACTTTGGATAAAGATTCAAAACCATCAGTTGCGGTAATTACTTGGCAACCAGCTTTTTTCAGCAATGTTTCAGCAGTACGCCGAATCGTTTTGCTATCATCAATAACAACAACCTTAATATTTTTAAAATTAATTTCGCTCATGATATTATTTTAGTATAAATTTTAATTATTTAAATTTCAAAATAAACCAATCCTACTGGTTTTTTTGCGTTACTCACACTGATTTTTAACCTTAACTTCTCCTTAACTAAGAAAAGACTGAGGGAAATTAATAAATTATTTACCACCATTTTGTGTAACATCAGTTATTAACACTATTTAAAAAAATTTTACAGATTTTCTTGGTCGAAATTAGTTAATCATCAGGCAGATATCCCAATTAAATATATTTATTTATAAATTTTTTTTGTAAAATAAAAAGCTAAAATTAACCATAATTACTGTAAAACTAAAACTTTATGCCCATCTTTAAAGAACTAGTTTATCACTTTAATGCTTAAAATAGCAATTTTATAAAGATATATACTTTAACTTAAATTATACTAATATTTTTCAGATTATACACATCTGTTATAGACATATCTATAATTATGAGATTTTTTATAAAATATATTATAACTTTAAATATTTCAAAATAGATGTTCATTTGCTATATTCTAATTGTACAATATATATTTTCACAACAAACTAACTACATGATTCCTGATCAAGATTTTGCTCCACATCTTAACACAACTCTGCATGAACCATTAGAGAATTTAGAAAAACATTTACTTAGTAAACAATCTAAAATTGAATGTTGGTTGCGTAATCAATGGCAAAATATCCAAATTCCATTTTATGCTTCTGTAGATTTACGCAATGCTGGTTTTAAATTAGCACCAATAGATACCAATTTATTTCCAGCTGGTTTCAATAATCTAAATCCGACCACTCTACCGTTATGTGTACAAGCTGTACAATCTGCAATTGAGCGTTTAAATGAAACTGCTTATAAAATATTAATAATAGCCGAAAATCATACTCGCAATCTATATTATTTAAAAAGTTTAGCAACTTTACGTGATATTTTACAACAATCTGGTTATCAAGTGCGGATTGGATCACTATTACCAGATTTACATGAACCTCTTACTTTGGATTTACCCTCAACCCAATTAGTGTTGGAACCATTAATTAAAAAAAATTCTTGCGTAAGTGTTGAAGGATTCGTACCATGTATAATTTTATTAAATAATGATTTATCTTTAGGGCATCCCTCCATATTTGAAAATATTGAGCAAACTATTATTCCACCATTACAATCTGGTTGGGCAACTCGTTTAAAATCAAACCATTTTACTCATTATCATCAAGTTGCTCAAGAATTTGCTGAACAAATTGATATTGATTCATGGTTAATTGACCCTTTGTTTAGGAATTGTGGAGAACTTAATTTTATGAAAAATGAAGGTTATGAATGCCTAGCTGATAATGTCGATGCTATACTAAACAACATACAACGTAAATATAATGATTATAATGTACCTTATAAACCATTTGTCATAATTAAAGCTGATGCTGGGAGTTATGGTATGGGAGTTATGACAGTTCACAGTGCTGATGAGATACAAGCATTAAACCGTAAACAACGTACTCGGATGTCCAAGACTAAAGAAGGTAAATCTATCAATAAAGTCATTTTGCAAGAAGGAATTTATACCTTTGAGACTTGGGGAAAAGATAATGCGGTGGCAGAGCCAGTTATTTACATGATAGATCATTTTGTTGTAGGAGGTTTTTACCGAGTCCATACTAAACGTGGAATTAATGAAAACTTAAATGCTCCTGGTATGCAGTTTGAACCATTAGCCTGTATTAATTCATGTATAACTCCAGATAATCGGCAGGCCCCAGATGCCTATCCCAACCGTTTTTATGCTTATGGAGTAATTGCTCGTTTGGCATTATTGGCTGCTGCCCGTGAAATTAATAGTGTAATAAGTTATTAACTATGCCAGATTTATTAAATTTTAATGTTATTGCTAATATAAAAACAGCAACTGCTAAACGTGGCCCTGAATTTTTAGAGTCTTTGGTAGATAATTTTTTAGCTAATTCATTGAAACTAATTACTGAGATCAATGAATCTTTCGAGCAAAACGATTTTAAACAAATTAGTAAAATTGCTCATAAATTAAAAGGAACTGCCGCTAGTCTTGGTGCAGAACAGTTAGCTCAATTGTGTTTTGAAATAGAGACTACTGATTATAATACTGAAATAGGTATGTTGATCAAACAATTATCCGACTGTTATAATAAAACTCAACCTGAAATAAAACAGGCATTCATTACTAAATAACCTTAATATTATGCGTATTAAAAGCAACTGGAATAAACGTGCTAAACCACAGTCTATAGAAAATATTGCTAAAGCGGTGGGATTTATTAGTTGGCAAATTGCAACCAACAGCTTGTTGGAATTAGAAAATAATGGTTATGAAACCAACAATCAAATTCAACGATTACAAATTATTCGAGAGTTTTTAGTTTTTCTATTGCAAGTTGCAGATAGATTAGTTTATGAACAGTTGGATACTGAACAACGTCAACTTTTTATCACAACTTTAGCTCTTCACGTTGCTGGTACTTTGGTTGATAATCAGACAGATGTAGGTGCCAATGAAGGTAAAAAGGTTTTTATTGACTTGCTAAATCAACGAGCTGAAGATTATTCTGAATTAAGTTTTAATAATGGTGAGGCTGGATTTGATTTTTTACGTTATTTTGGAGAACAAGTTGCTGCTATTATACAAGAAAATAATTTTTTAAGTCAACAGGTTGTAGATATAGAGGGACCAGACGCAGTAGAAAAATTGCGAAAAGGAATTAAAGGATTATTTGTCTGATATTGATAGAACAGTATTTATTAACTTACAAATAGACTATGCAACTCTATAGAGAGCCTCAAGGGAAAATTCCTTAAGGCTACTCTCAATATAATCAAGAAAAATATCTTAGCTGGTTATTATAATTTTAAACTGATGGACCAGCAGCTAAAATTTCTTTAGTTGCTTGATCAGCATACTGTTTGAAATTCTCAGCAAACATTCCAACCAATTTTTTAGCTTGAACATCATAAGCATCTTTATCTGCCCAAGTATTACGAGTATTTAAAACTTCAGTTGGTACGTTTGGACAACTCTTCGGTATTTGTAAACCAAAGAAAGGTTCTGCTTCTGTTTCTACACCTTCCAATTTACCATCTAACACTGCATTAACCATAGCTCTAGTATGAGAAATCTTCATCCGTTCACCAACTCCACATGGGCCACCACTCCAACCAGTGTTTATTAGCCAAATATTTACATTATACTTTTCTAATTTTTCACCTAATAACTCGGCATATTTTTGTGGATGTCTAGGCATGAAAGGAGCGCCATAACAAGCACTAAAGTTAGGTTGTGGCTCGGTAATTCCTTTCTCAGTACCTGCTACTTTAGCAGTGTAACCAGATAAGAAATGATACATCGCTTGAGCTTTAGTCAATTTAGAAATTGGAGGCAATACTCCAAAAGCATCGGCAGATAAGAAAATTACATTCTTCGGTTGCCCACCTTTGCCATCCCGAGTAGCATTATCAATATGCGAAATCGGATAAGAACCACGAGTATTCTCAGTAAAGCTATCATCCATTAAATCAATACGACGGGTTTTGGAATTTAAAGGTACATTTTCTAATATAGTTCCAAATTGCCGTGTAGTTGCATAAATTTCTGGTTCTGCTTCTGGGGACAAATTAATTAACTTGGCATAACAACCACCTTCAAAATTGAAAATGCCACTATCATCCCAGCCGTGTTCATCATCACCGATTAAAGTTTTGGAAGCATCAGCAGATAAAGTAGTTTTACCAGTACCGCTTAAACCAAAGAATACAGTAGTGTTACCATCAGCACTAATATTAGCTGAACAGTGCATAGGTAAAGCTCTTTTCTTCGGTAACAGATAATTCATTACGCTAAAGATAGATTTCTTGATTTCACCAGCGTAACTTGTACCACCAATCAAAACGAGTTTTTTAGCAAAATTGACGATGATAAATGTTTCAGAATTAGTACCATCAATATTTGGGTTAGCATGAAATTCTGGTACATCAATAACCGTGAATTCTGGTACATGATTAGCTAACTCTTCTGGTGTTGCTTGCAAGAACATATTACGAACAAATAAGTTATGCCATGCATATTGTGTAATAACTCGAACTGGTAAGCGATGTTCTGCAGAAGCACCAGAATAACAATCTTGTACATAAACATTTTTAGATTGTAAGTACAAACCCATGCGACGATGTAATTCGTCAAATTTTTCTGATGAAATTGGCCGATTAATTTTCCCCCACCAAATATCATCCTTAGTAGAATCTTCTTGAACAATGAACTTATCATTGGCAGAACGACCAGTATGATGACCAGTGCGAACTACTAATGGACCTAAATGAGATAGAATCCCCTCATTATTTTTAAGAGCGTGTTCATAAAGAGCAGGTGTGTTTAGATTCCAATAAATATCATTTAGATTAGATAGTCCATGATTATCTAAACTATAACTGCTATGTTCATTATGACGATCATCGCGCATGTTTGTTTCCTGTTAATAATGAAATTAATAAATTTCAAAGTTTAAAACCAAATCCCATACTTAAATTCAAAGTACTATTTTAAAATAGCATAAAGTAATTCAAATTTAGTTTGACATTTATCACAAAATAATACTAAGATAGGAACTAGTTTAACTTAGCTATCTGTAAAATAATGTCGGTTTAACTATGACCAATCGTTTTCTTTAAGTTATCGAATTGGTTCACAGGTACAACCTCTATGAAAAGAAGTATGGAAAGTTTAAAAAGCCTAATTACAGAATTGTCAATATTTTGACAACTAACTATAATAACCTAATGGTTAAATAATGTCAAATTTTTAAGGAAAATATGTTGTCTAGTAAATTTTACGATGAATTAATAGGGGTAATTGCTACTTTCTCTGAACGTAAACATCAAGTTATATTACGGCGTTTGGGATTTGATGGGAAACGTGATTCGTTAGAAATTATTGGTAAAGAATTGTCTGTGACTCGGGAGCGGGTTAGGCAGCTTGAAGTTAGTTGTTTAATTTCTATTCGCGACACTTGTGGCTCTACATTAAATTCTAAGCTAAAAAAAATCTTAAATCATAGAAAAAAAGCTCTGTATCTTGATGATTTAGAATTAGAAGATAATTGGTTTGCTGGTTTTTTAAATAATCAACTGTTCTTAATCCAAATCATCAAAAAACTTACCAATTACCACGCTTTCAAAATTAACGGGCGTGATGTTATTACCAAAATTAATAAAGAACAATGGCATAATTTAAAACTTGAGGTATTAAAAGTATTAAAATCACAAATAGTTATCAAAAAACCTTCTAAAAATGAAGTCAAAAAATTAATTTCTACTACTGCAGTTGAGTTTCAGGCTGAAGATTTGAGCGATTTACTATATGAATCAATTGAAGATAAATTATATTTTGCTGCTTCAAAGGGTAAAGGACAAAAAGTATTATGTAGTGTTGGAAAAGGACTTGCTAGTTTTTTAACTGCTTTACTGTTTGAAGCGGTCAAACCATTGCATTATACTGAAATAGCTCAAAAATGTTCCGATATAGTTGGACACGATGTCAAAGGCTATGTACATAACAATTTAAAAGGATTAGCCTATTTATATGGCAGAGGCATTTACGGAACTATAGAACATTTTCCGTTATCTGAAGCGGATAGCAAGAGAATTTTGATCGCTGCAGAAGGTATAATAACTCAAGGACATCCAAAAAGACAATGGAGCTGTAACGAATTAAATCAAAAACTTCAACTACCTAATTTACCTAATAATTTAAATAAATATTTACTCAATATCATATTGACTAAATCCAAAATTTTGAAATCAGTAGGCCGTTTGGTATGGATTGAAAAAACTGATCAGGTTCCAAGAATGGACTTGCAAGAAGCTGTTTTTTTAATTGTTAAACAAGCTGGCAAACCAATTTCAGCTAACGAAATCAAAAGTTTTTTAATTAAACAACGTGGTATAGATAAATTTTTAACAATATTACCAACTGCTAAGATGATTCGAGTGAAGCCTAATGTCTGGGGGTTAGTAGAACGAGATTTTCTATTGCCAAAGACTAAACGTTTAAAAATATTAAATAGTCTTCATAAAAATTTAGAAGAACGACAAACTGGATTGCATATAACTGAATTAAAACAATCCATTACTAAAAAAAATATGCCTGATAATATTACTGCTTATATGTTATTGAGTTTAACTCAGACCGATTCACGCTTTGTAATACGTCGCGGCCAATTATTAGGTTTATCAGTATGGAACGACGCAAAAAGAATTTCGATAAGAGAAGCAATAGAAAAAGTGGCCAAGGAAATTAGTACCCCAGTAACAATATCTAATTTGCGTAAAATGGTAGAAAAAATAGTTGGACATGAAGTAAAACAACCATTGAACAAATTATTGGAAAGTACTAATTTTATACTAGATGAAAGCACTAAAACTTGGTTTCTTAAAGCATAAAAAATGGCAGACATAATAAATCCAGAACGCCGGAATTTTTTTAAGTTAGGATTGCGTAAAACTACCCAAACTGCTGTAAAAGGGGTGGATATTTTAGTTAGACAACAAGCTCAACATTGGATTCGACCACCTTATGCTATAGATGAATTAGAGTTTCTCTTAGCTTGTACTCGTTGTGGAGCTTGCGTTGCAGCTTGCCCCCATCAAGTAATTTTTAATTTACCGGCTCGTAGAGGAGCTAAAATCGTAAATACGCCAGCAATGGATTTGCTACATAAAGGCTGTCATTTGTGTGCTGACTGGCCCTGTGTAGAAAGTTGCGAGCCATCAGCATTGAAATTACCAAAAACTAAGAAATTACCTAAATTAGCAATTGCTTCTATCAATCAGGCTAATTGCTTACCATATTCTGGCCCAGAATGTGGAGCATGTGCTAATAGTTGTCAAATACCAGGAGCATTAGGTTGGGATGGTTCTAAACCTCATATTGAACCAAATATATGTATAGGTTGTGCTTTATGCCGAGAAGCTTGCGTAGTTGAACCTAATGCCATAGAAATTAAATCTTTGGATTCAGTATATGTTTGAATTTATTACACCGAATTGGCCCGCACCACCTCAAGTAAAAGCTTATACTACTACTCGTAAAGGTGGATATAGTCAATCACCTTATGCTGGTTTTAACCTAGCTACCCACGTTGGCGATGCTATTGAATCTGTTACAGAAAATCGGGCAGCTTTACGACAAGTTTTACAAATACCTTCCGAACCAGTATGGCTTGAACAAGTCCATAGTATAACAGCTACCACTGCGATTTCAGCTAATATGAACTGCGTGGCTGATGCTTGCTATGCTAATGATATTGGACAAGTTTGTGTGATTTTAACCGCAGACTGTATGCCTGTATTATTTTGTAATCGAGAAGGAACTAAAGTTGCTGCAATTCATGCTGGATGGCGTGGTTTAGCAAACGGCATATTGGAGGAAGTCTTACAATATTTTGCTGACTCTGATATTTTAGTTTGGTTAGGCCCAGCTATCGGTTCACAAGCTTTTGAAGTAGGAGAAGAAGTTTATACGGTTTTCACTAGTTTCTTACCAGAAGCTAAAAGAGCATTTACCCCAATTGGCAATAATCATTGGTTAGCTGATTTATATTTACTTGCTCGTCAACGCTTAGAAAATAAAGGAGTTAAGACAATATTTGGTGGTGATTTTTGTACCTATTCAGATTCTGCACGTTTTTATTCTTATCGGCGTGATAAAATTACTGGTCGTATGGCAAGTTTAATTTGGCTGGAAACAATACCCTAACTAATAAGCTTAAATAGTAAGCACAATTTTACCTAATGTATTTCCAGCTTCAATCAATTTATGAGCTTCAGCAATCTGTTCTAATGGCAATGTTTGACTAATTTTTACTTGTAACCCTGCTATCAAATTGCTTTCTAACATCATTCTTTGGTTGATTCGAGCTTGGTGCATTTTTTGTAGCATTGGAGTCAGCATCAACTCGTAGATAAGACTAAGATTACGAAACTTGGCCATTTTAATAAAACTTATATCACATGGAGGTTCTAATAAAGTAACAATTTTACCGTAAATTTTAGTTGCAGCAATAGAACGACAGAAAGTATCACCACCAACAGTATCAAAAACCACATCAACTCCTGCACCATCAGTCCAATCCAATGTAGCTTGGGCAAAGTCAGTTTTAGTATAGTTAATACAATAATCTGCTCCTAAAGATTTAGCGAACTTTGCTTTTTCAGGACTGCTAATAGTAACAGGTTGCAAACTACATCAGGGCCACCGCATTAAAACTTGCATAAAAGCAGAAAGTTATGGATACTATGATTTTACAAAAAATCGGAGTATAA
>DAOUSR010000008.1 GCA_030627125.1 Thioploca sp. | reverse complement strand
TCAGTGAGTAATACACTGGGAGTAGCCTCTCAACTCCATAAATAATATAATTATAACTACGGTGTTTTGTAGCCCTAGTTATTGGCTATTCTCCTTACTGGCAGTAGAGTTTCTAGCTAAACGTGTCGCACAAATTGTTACCACATAGACCACCACCAACGTAACCAACGGCTAATTCGTCTCCTTTGTACCATAACATTATCTTTATAATAACGAATCGCCTTAAGTTTACCATCTTTTTCATATTCCTTACTACTACCATTCAAACGGCCCTTTTTATCAAAACTAGAATGAACTAACCATTTTTCACCAGTGCTATAGAATATAGTTGCTGAAACTGGTTCACCATTTTCAAATAGCCAATCTCCCTGCAATCTACCATTAATATAATAACCCTTAGCACTACCTTCTTTTCTATCATCAATATAATTCCTTTCTGCTTTCTTTTTACCATTACGGTGAAATTCTACTTCCATACCTTCACGCTTGCCATTAATCAAAGTGCGTTGCCGAAAACGTTCACCAGTAGGATGATATTCTATTTTATACTCAATTTTCTGCCCATCTTCATACTTAAGTTCATATTCCAAATCCCCATTACGCCGAAAATTCCGCTTATTAACTAATTTACCAGCTCGGTATTCATGTTCTCCTTTAAGCTCTCCAATTTCATAAAATTCTTTAGTAAGACCGTGTAATTGGCCACTGCGATAACTATATTCAAACTGAACTGTACCATTGTCATAATATTTTTTTTCAGTTTCATTAACTGCAAATGCAGAAACAACTAAAATTATACTTAATAAAATTACTTTTATAAAAAATTGCATAATATTTTCTCAAAATAACTATAGACCTGAAGGTTTTCAACGCCTATCAGGTCTAAAACTTAACGATATGGCGAATCAAGCAATCTATCTGCATTTAATTGTTGCTCTAGTTTGTCACCAGCAGCTAATAAATCTTGTTTCGTCATTAACAAATCACCATTTTCTTCCCCGCAATATTCAAACACACGGGTTTCTACAATAGCATCAACTGGACAAGATTCTTCACAATAACCACAAAAAATACATTTAGTTAAATCAATATCATAACGTGAAGTACGGCGAGAACCATCGGCACGTTGTTCAACATCAATCGTAATTGCTAATGCTGGACAGGTAGCTTCGCATAATTTACAAGCAATACAACGTTCCTCACCATTAGGATAACGACGTTGAGCGTGTCTACCTCGAAATCTAAATGATTGTGGGGTTTTCTCATCTGGATACTGCACGGTAATTTTACGAGCAAATAAATAGCGTCCAGTTACTCTCAAACCTTGGATAAGTTCTAATAAAAACAAACTTTTAAATAAATTTTTAACTGAATTCATTATATTTCCTCACGCAAACCAAGGTGGCAATTTTAATAGTATTAATAGTCCTAACACAACTATCCAAACTAAAGTAATTGGGATGAATACTTTCCAGCCTAACCGCATGATTTGGTCATAACGATAACGGGGGAAAGTAGCCCTAATCCATAAGAAAAAGAATAGAACAAATGCAACTTTAGCTCCAAACCAGAAAATACCGGGCAAATAGAGATATTCTAAAACTGGAATTCCTGCAAATGGAGATAACCAACCGCCTAAAAACATAATGGTTATTAATGAAGCAATTAAAATCATATTGGCATATTCAGCGAGGAAAAATACTGCAAATAACATTCCTGAATATTCGACATGAAAACCAGCCACAATTTCAGATTCACCTTCTGCCACATCAAATGGAGCTCGGTTAGTTTCAGCCAAACCAGATATAAAATAAACTATAAATAATGGAAATAAAGGTAGCCAAAACCAGTGTAAAAAGTTACCTTTTTGAGCCATTACAATATCAGTCAAATTAAGACTGCCAGCCGCCATCAATACACCAACCAAGGCAAAACCCATTGCGATTTCATAGGAAATAATTTGAGCTGCAGACCGCATGGAACCCAAAAACGCATATTTAGAATTGGAAGCCCAGCCAGATATCATAATGCCATAGACACCAAGAGAAGTCATAGCCAAGATATAGAGCAGACCAGCATTGATGTCAGCTAATACCCAGCCATCGGCAAATGGTATTACCGCCCAAGCCGCCAAAGCTGGTGCCAAAGCCAAGATAGGAGCAGATACAAATAGGAATTTGTTAGCATTGGTCGGAATGATAATTTCTTTGAACATCAACTTGATAGAATCGGCTATTGGTTGCCCAAAGCCTCGCAAGTTTCTTATGCCCGGTAATAACGATAAATTGACTCGATTAGGGCCAATTCGTACCTGCATGTAACCAATAATTTTACGCTCTGCAAGAGTTAAGTATGCTACACACGCCATTATTGGAAAAACGATGAGTAAAATTTTAGCCACCGTTATAATTAGATAAACCATTGATTCAAACCTAATTTTTTAAAGTTAAAGAATAAATATCTATATTAAGGAGAGTTTATTATAATAGAATTTAAACAATTTGTACATTATGAGGAACATTAAAATATATTCCTGTTATTAACTTGTTGATAATTATAAATTATACTACTACAACTGATTAAATTTCTTTTTATTATAAATAGATGTTACGAAAATTCTTAATTATTGGCAACATTAAATTAATGTATAGGTTGAAGTTAAATATTTTAAATATATGCTATTTTAAATATTTACAAAGATATATTTTGAACTTCAATACTATAAATTTTTACTTTTGAGTCAAAAAGTGAGAAAATACTTAAGTTGTATCATTTCTATATGGAAATGGAAATGAAGGTAAACGATGGAATGTGAATTTTTAATAAATTTTTAATTAGGAGTGCTAATGGTAAACTTGCATAAATTAGTTCTTTTAGCAGCAGCATTAGCCGTAACGGCCAATGTATTTGCAACAGAGAGCTTAGAAGATGTTATGAAACGGCGTGGTTTGACCGAAAAAAATGTTTTGGCAGCCGCTAAAACATATGTTCCAACTGGACAACGGGATGAGTATCTAGCCTTTAGTTCTGGTGGTCAGAGCGGTCATGTTATCGTATATGGTATCCCATCGATGCGGATATTAAAATATATTGCAGTATTTACTCCTGAACCTTGGCAAGGTTATGGTTTTGATGATGAATCTAAAGCTGTATTATCGCAAGGTAAAATTCTAGGTAAAGATATAACTTATGGTGATACCCATCATCCTGCCCTCTCCGAAACTGATGGTAACTATGATGGTAAATACTTGTTTATTAATGATAAAGCTAATCCTAGGATTGCTGTTATTGACCTGCACGATTTCGAGACTAAGCAAATCGTAGTGAATCCAGTATTCAAATCTTCTCATGGTGGTGCCTTTGTAACTGAAAATACTGAATATGTGATTGAAGCAGCTCAGTATCCAGCCCCATTTGAAAATGAATATGTACCACTTGAACAATTTAATGAACGTTATCGTGGCGGTATGACCTATTGGAAATTTGACCGTAAAATTGGTCGAATTGACCCAACTAAATCTTTTACAGTGATGGCTCCTCCTTATAGTCAAGATTTATCTGACTTTGGTAAAGGCCCTAGTAATGGTTGGTCTTTCACTAATTCCTTCTGTTCCGAGCGTTATGTTGGTGGAATTATGCAAGGCAAACCTCCATTTGAAGCTGGTTGTTCGGCTAAAGATACTGACTTTTTACATGTAGTTAATTGGAAAAAAGCGGCTGAATTAGTTGCTGCTGGTAAAGCTACCAAAATCAACGGTCATGACGTAATTACCATTGAAACTGCGGTTAAAGAAGGTATCATGTTCTTAATCCCAGAACATAAAAGCCCACATGGAGTAGATGTTAGTCCAGATGGTAAATACTTGATAGTGTCCGGTAAATTGGATAGCCATGCTTCCGTGTTTAGCTTTGAAAAAATCCAAGCGGCTATTAATGCTGGTAATTTTGAAGGTAAAGATGATTATGGTATTCCGATTATTAAAATGCAAGATGCACTACATTTACAGGTAGAAGTTGGTTTAGGGCCATTACATACTCAATATGATTCCAAACCATGTGTAGTTTATACCTCAATTTACGTTGATTCTCAGGTTACTAAATGGGATTATTGTGAAGGTAAAGTATTAGATAAAATATCTATTCATTACAATATTGGTCATTTGATGACTATGCATGGTGACACAGTTGCACCAGAAGGTAAGTATTTGGTTGCTTTAAATAAACTGGCAATTGATCGGTTTAATCCAGTTGGGCCATTACATCCACAAAACCATCAGCTCATTGACATTAGTGGTGACAAGATGGAATTGTTGTATGACATGCCAATACCTCTGGGCGAACCACATTATGCGGCAGCTATCAATGTTAAACTTCTGAAACCAGCGATACGTTATAAATCTGGTTGGAATAGTCGGACTAATAAGAAATCGCTATTTAAAACTCGAGCTGGACGGGAAAAAATTGTTAAAACTCCGGGTAAAGTTGAGGTATTTGGTACCACTATCCGTTCCCATATTACTCCAGAAATTATTGAGGTAGAGGAAGGCGATCAGGTTGTGCTTCACTTCACTAATTTAGAGCGGGCTGAAGATGAAACTCATGGTTTTGCTATGTATGGCCAAAATGTGAACTTGTCATTGGAGCCAGGTAAAACGGTTAGTGCTACTTTCATTGCTGATAAAGCTGGTGTTTATCCATATTATTGTACTGAGTTCTGTTCTGCTTTGCATTTAGAAATGGAAGGTTATTTACTAGTTAAACCAAAAGGTTATGTTACTGAAGTTGGTGAAGCTTCGGTTGGGGCAACTTATAATGAGGCTGATTATGACAAACAGGTAAAAACCAATGTAAAAACTCAAGCTATCATTGATAGTGTGGTTGGTTTTATTTTAGGCCAGAATTATAAGGATTTCCCACCAGTTGTAGCTTTGTTTGAAGATGCTGTTGATCAGTTAGGATTTGCTAAAGAAGCTAAGGCTAAGGCTGATGCTGCGGCAGCAAAACAAGATTGGCAAAATGCTACTTTGTGGGCTGGTCAATGGTGGCAGTATCAGGTTAAGACTGCTGACATTGGTTTACGTGCTAAGACTTATTTAGAACAGAATGGTGCTGTGAAGGTTGAGGGAGTTAAGAAGTAGGTTTTCTTTAATAAATTGAGGACGGGTTCTGTTGGGGATTCGTCTTTGGTTTAAGAAATATGCACTTACAATAAAATATCATATTTAATAATTGAGTTAGCATAATGGAAGACTTGATAATAGGAAGGATAGTCAAAAATATAATTGAAACATTATTAGAATTTGTAGAATCAAATATATTTACAAAAGTATTATTTTTGTTTCCATGCTACATTCTTATTTTTTTTCTAGTTCTTATGGCATTACCGTTTATTGCGATAGAAGCTGTAATTTGTGTTATCTTTGTTTTTCTGAAGACCTTTTTTGAAGTTTTGGGTGAAATATTATCTAACCCTCTTCTTTGGTCGTTTATTGTATTTATCGTGATAATAGCATAATTAAATAGCTAGGGTCGGTGTAACAACATGAAACCGACCGTTTCAATATATCCTTATTAATACAAATGGTCGGTTTCATTGCATTGCACCGACCCTACAAATTTTTGTCAATTATTTAATTTATTATAACCAACCTAATCATCTTCCTTCAATCCAAAGAAATTCTCAATCTTATTCAAGAACCGCTTATAAACCGCTTCTCTTTCCGTCTCAACATTATGCTGTACGTGCATTTGAGAACGAGTCAACATCTGCCTTTGGGTCAAAACCCTACTAACCATCTTCGATACTTCCGGTTGCTCTGCGATTAAAGGCTGAATATCAGATTTCGTCAACTCAAATACATCAGTATCAACCAAGGCAATCACCGTTGCAGTCCGACTCTCTCCAGTCAATAACGCCATCTCACCAAAGAAATCACCAGCCCCCAATCGAGCTACTTCCTTAGTCCTACCATCGTCAGTTTGCACCTGAACTCCAACCACACCCTCCACCACAATAAACAAAGAATCACCCTCGTCACCTTGCTTAACAATAACATCACCCTGACTAAAATGATAACGTTGAATTCTCTCACTAAGAAAAGTCTTCGCTTCCATAGAGAAATGCTTAAATATATCAACTTCTTGCAACAGAGTAATCGGCCTAGTAGCTTCCTTGCCACCTCTTTCCTTAATTCCCTTAAACATATAAATTTCTTGCCGCTGAACCGCCGGAGTGATACCGGCCCGATTCAGATGGAACCAAACCCGAGTCCAAACATCCTCTAAAATAAAATTTTTATCAGAATAATTATCAGCACAGAAAGCTATCCAATAACTGGCTGCCCATTCATTAATACCGGTAAATAAAACCACTGGAGCTGGCTCTTTCAACACTTTATCAGCAGACAATAACGCATCTAACAATATCTTCCGAACTCTATTAGGTGGGTGCATCGGATGCACATATACCGTAGGCCACAACCAATACACATCATCCGGAAAACAGAAATTCAAAATTTCAGATTCTGAAGCCATACTGTTTGGAATACTTAAAATACACTCAGCCCTAGTCTTAATCCTAGTGGTACGCCAAGTTATATCAATAATTTCCCCTTCTTCAAATTTACCAATTCTCACCCAATCACCAATTCGAAATGGTCGTTCTATATTAATCGCTATTCCAGAAAAGATGTTAGAAATATTAATCTGAATCGCCAAACCAATAATCATAGCAATAACACCAGAAGTCGCTAAAATACTGGTTAACTGTTGATCGTAAACAAAAGCTACAATTCCTACCAATGAAAAGAAATAAACTAAGAAAGCTAAAAATATCCGTACCACATTTGGAATTAAACGGCCAGATTTTTCTTCCAATGGAGTCCAAATAAAGTTTTCTGAAGCCAAATTAATCATGAAAGCTGGAGTTAACCACCATAGAATATCGAATATCCTAATGATAACTTCCATCTTGTAAGTTTCAATATTCCCAAGATTTACCAGAACTACTTCCCCTGACAGCAGTAAAAAAAATGCTAAAATAGATTGAAAGAACCAAATTAACTTAGACAGACTGCGAAATTTTTTTGAAGCAATATTAAGCAATATAATAAAAATCCCACTTAATACAATAATATTTTGGGCATATTTATAAGGTAATTTACCACGTAAAGTAAACTCATTCTTTTTAATTAAAATGCTTGCACTAAACCTAGAATAATCAATAGTTCCACCTTGCACATTAAGATATTCCGGGTCTCCTAAAGAAAACTTTTTCGCCACATCCTGAAAGAATCTAACCTGTTCAGGACTCCAACCACTAGCTGGACTAAGGACTTGATCAAGCTGTAATTTTTCCAATACCGTCTTGGCTTTACCCATACCTAAAACATCTGTAACGTAAATTAAATTATTTCTGGTTAAATATTTATGATGAAAGCTAATTCCAATAATATGTTGTTTATACGCAAAATTAGCTCCCAAAAAATCAACTTTAAATTTACCTCTGATTTTATATACACTATAGGTAATTTGGTCTTTAGTTTTTGGCCCTTCAATCGGATTTTTTAATTGGACTTCAAGTTCTTTAGGGTCTACTGCATTCAAAAATTCAATCTGCTGAGGTTTGAAATTGCCTTGCGAACGAAACCATAGATTAAAATCCAATACTACAGTTAAATTTACAAAATCTGGTTCACTAATCTCGTTGATTTTTATACCGGTGTAAACCACGTTGGTTTTATACATGTGTTTATCACCAATCATCAAAACTCGCTCATTTTTCTTGGCTACTGCTAAATCAGAAATTTCATTTAAATTACGAATTACCCGAAATTGAGTTAGAGCGGAAACAATATTTTTATTTTTATATACACCGATAGCTACCGGTTTTTGAGCATCCCGATTATCATCAAAATAATTAAATCCAGTAGTCCCTTCGAAAGCTTGGTTAACATCATTAAAACTAGCCAAAGCATCACGTACTTTAGCTCGATCTGCTTTAAGAGTTTCTGTACTACCATCTATATCAGCTAGTTTGATAGCCTCCACTAAAACCATCATAGTGTCGTAAGCATAGGCTGCCGACCAATCTATTTCTTCGGCACCCGGATATTTTGCCTTATACTGTTCTTGAAACTTTTGGGCTTTCTCATTTGCAGTGTCAAATATCAAAGGAGTTGCAACATAGATATCATTGGTATAATGACCCTGATTAATCTTTTCTTGAGGGAATTCATTAAATCCTTCTTGAAAGGTTTGTTCAGAAAAACTAGAACCACCTAAAATAGCATTTGGTATATTATTATCTTTAATTAACTTAACTATCTTTACCGCATCTTTGGCTTGAACAGCCAATAAAATTGCTCCAGCTTGAGATTTATTTTGTTTTATTTGTTCGACAATATTTTCAATTTCTTGTTCTTTATTTGCATCATCTTCTTTAAATTTATATGTGGTAATCTTCATACCTAATTCTGCACTAGCGTTTTCAAACATTTTCGCTAGATAAGAACCATAACCACTATTATCATCAATAACAGTAACTTGATTAAATTTAAATACTTGTTTAACATAATGAGCTAAAAATTGACCAGAAGCACTACCTTTATAGATATTTCTAAAATACCATTCATTATCTTCAGTTACTTTGACACTAACAGAACCGGGGGTAATAGCTGGAATACCGTATTTTTTATAGACTTTACCACCAGTTATAGAACAACTGCTATACCAATGTCCAATAACCGCAATAGCTTGATTTTCTTCAATTATTCTATGAGCTTCATTGTAAGCAGCTCCATTTGCTTTACAATCATTTTTATCATCAAATTCTAACAGTTGTAATTTTTTATTATCTGGTAATATTTTCTTTTCATTTACTTGATCTATATATAATTTAATTGCATTAGCCATTGTTTTCCCAGCGCCTTCCATCATAGGGCCGGCAAAAGCGATATATATGGTGTCTCCATCTTCTTTGATATAATCTTTGGAAAACCAAATAACCACAAATAGGACAATAGTGACCATTAAAAAAATATTGACTTTCATGTTTGTTTACTCTAATTTTTTATATTTACAGATAAATTTTCAAAGAACTGTTAAATGGTATGAAAATATATATTTTCATTAGTATATCCCCCATTTTTTTAATATAACATTCAATATGATTCTGGAATAAGCAGCTTTATCTACCCAATTTAATACTAGCAATATTGGTACACAAATTTCATTCCAACTAACTCTACAAGATATTGATATCAACTATACTTAATCACTTTGCAACCTTCCCTAACTCATAATTACAATAGAAATTATTTGCTCCTTACCTAGAAGAAGCGTGGGGAAGGTGGTAAAATTATTTAAAACCATTCCCCATCAACTAATTAGTTGAATTATCAACACATATATAATATCAGCCTTTAATATTAGGTCTATTGCTTATTTGAGTAGGTAATTTCACATCAATTTCGGTTACAATTGGAATTTTGCTATCACCTTTAAAAATATGCACTTCTTGTCTCATAACTGCTGGCTCAATATTCGCTTCATTCAGATAATCCCAAACTCTACTCCAGACATCTTCCAAAATAAAATATTTAATACTATAATCATCCGCACAAAATGCAATCCAATAAGTAGCAGCCCATTCATTAATACCAACAAACAGCACTACAGGAGCTGGTTTTTGCAAAACTTTTTCTGAAGATAATAACGCATTTAATAAAATTCGTTTTACCTTTTCCGGATGATGGCGAGGATGGATATATACCGTAGGCCATAACCAATACAGCTCATCTGGATAATGAAAATTAAGAATTACTGATTCTGAAGCTATACTATTTGGAATACTTAAAGTACAACCAGCCCTATTTCTAAGTCTAGTTGCTCGCCAATTAATATCTACCACTTCGCCTTCTTCAAGCCCAGATATTTGTATCCAATCACCAATTCGAAATGGACGTTCCATATTAATAATAATGCCAGAAAACACATTAGAAATATTAACTTGGATTGCTAATCCTATAATCATCGCTAACATACCAGACGTAGCTAATAGCGAAGTAAATTTCTGTTCATATACAAACACAATTATACAAGTAATAGCCATTATATAAACTGCCATTGCAAAAAAATTACGAATGATATTAGGAATTGCTCCAACTTTATCTTCTAAAGGACTCCAAATAAAACGTTCGGCTGCTACATTAATTAAAGCTGCTGGTATCACCCACCATAATATTCCAAACATTTTTACGATAAGTTCTATTTGGTGGATGTTGTTACTTTCCGATAACCAGTCTGAAAATATAATAACTTCAGCTGATAATAGAAACATAAAAGCCAACATAACTTGAAAAAACCAAACTACTTGGGAAAATTTTTGTTTTTTATTAGTAATAATTGCTAATAATAAAAACAATAGTCCACTGATAATTGCTAAATGATAAGCAAATTCATAGGGTACCGTTCCCCGTAAGGTAAACTGCCCCATTTTAATTTGAACTATCGAATTAAAACGTGAGTATTCAATTAAACCATCTGAAGAATTAAGATGATCTGGATCACCACCAGAAAATTCTCTCGTAATTTGGGAAAAAAACCAAGCCCGAGTCATTAACCAACCAGAAATAGGATTTATGACTTGATTTTTAGTTAGACGTTGAATTAATTCTTTTTCGTTAGTTAATCCCATTCCTAAAACATCAGTAACATATACTAAATTATTACGAGTCAAAAAACGATGACGGAAACTTATTCCTAAAATATGTTGTCTAAATAAATAATAATCTGAAATAAAATCGGTTTTGAATTTAGCTTTAATCCGGTAAACTCGATAGGTAATCTTATTTTTAATTTTATTTTCAATTGGAGTTTTTAATTGTTCGGAAATTTTATCTGGTTCAATTGTATTAGAGAACTCTATATCTTCCGGATTAAAATCCCCTTGAAACCGAAACCATAATTTAAATTCCAAAGTAGCTAGCATGTTTTTTACATCAATTTCAGTTATATTGAGAAAATTTATTCCTGTATAAACAACATTAGTTTTATACATATATTTATCATCAATAAGCAATACGCGTTCCTCTTTACGAGCTCGTTTTAAATCAGTAACCTCGTTAAGACTACGTATTGGTTGTAATTGAGTTAATGCCGAAACTGTTCTTTTATTTTTATATACTCCTAAAGATACTGGCTTTTGAGAATCTCTCTGCTTATCAAAATAATTTAAACCAGTAACACCTTTGATCCCAGAATAGACATTATTAAAACTGGCTAAAGTATCTCGAATTTTTTGTCGATCTTCGCTAATAGTCTGTTTATTACCAGCAATTCCAGCTTTTTTAATAGCTTCAACCACCACCATAGCAGTATCATAAGCGTATGCTGCTGACCAATCGGCTTCTTCTTTATATTTAGTTTGATAATTTTCTTTAAATTGCTGAGCTTTTTCATTGGCAGTATCAAATATAAAAGGTGTTGCTACATAAATATCGTTGATGTAAGAACCTGGATATTCTTTTTCACTTGGAAATTTATCAAATCCATCTCGGAAAGTTTTTTCAGATAGAGAAGATGCCCCTATAATTGTATTGCGAATACCAGCATCTTTGATTAGTTTAACTAACTGGACACCTTCTGTTGCTTGTACTGCTAATAAAATTACCCCAGCATCTTTGCGTCGAACATCCAACTCGGCAATAATCTTGGCAAATTTATTTAGTAAATCCTTATCATTATTATCATATTGCCAATTATTTTTTACCGTCATACCTAATTTAAGTGATTCTTGCTCAAAAATTTCTGCTAAATAAGAACCATAAGCAGCTTGTTCATGAATGATGGTAACATTATTTTGGCGAAACACATTTTTAACATAGTTGGCTAAAAACTTACCAGAGGCAGTAGCATTATAAATATTTCTAAAATACCACTCATTATTTTTAGTTACTGCTAGACTGACTGAACCGGGAGTAATGGCAGGAATTTTATGTTGTTTATATACTGTTCCAGCACTTATTGAGGCTGAACTATACCAATGTCCAATAACGGCTACTGCTTTATTTTGCTCTATAATTTCAAAGGCTTGTTCTTTAGCTACTTTAGCACTATTCTTGTCATCAAAAGCATCCAGCACAATCTTTTGGCCATTTATGCCACCTTTTTGATTAATTTCATCAAAATATAATTGAATGGCTTGACTCATTAATTTACCAGCAGCAGCTCCATCACCAGACAATGGGCCTGCAAAAGCAACATGTATAGATTTTCCGTATGTTCCTTGTACATATGAATATGTCAACCAAATTATGACAGATAAAATAATTATCCCCACGAGAAAAACTTTTACTTTCATAGATGTTGCTCAAACCAACATTTTAAATAAATTGTAAATTCTTTAATGTGCAGCCTGTATAAACTTATTTAGTTAGGCATTTATTATAAATAAATTAGACATTCTACCTGACTATTTTATTGTTATATATTTTTTTGATTATGGTTAACTATAATGTCGTTGACCTGTTATTTAAATATTGCACCATAATACGTTCATCTTTACTCATAGCTTTACAATTAGCTAACATAGGACTATTTAGTTTTACAAAATGTTCTTTATCGTTAATTACTAAAGCCATATTAACCAGAATAGTGGGTGAATGAGGATAGTAAAATGAGGGACTAATGGTATAAAATCCTAATTTTCTAAAAAAAGCTCCACCTGCTCCATTTGGATCAGTAGTAATAAATACAATTTTAGCACCTTGGTTTTGTAAATGATTAACCGATTTTACTAAAATAAGCTCTCCAATAGTAACTTGCCTAGAATTATTCCAAACTTTTATTCTACGATATTTTTTTTTAATTGCTACCGCATTAAGAGTTGCTAATTTATTTTGGAAAGGTTTTAGCACCTTTGTATGCAAGATAGGTTCGAAAAATTCTTTATGAGGAAAATTACTGTGAATTTTTATAACTCTAGTTATTCCAACAGTTTTATTACCATATCTAGCAATGATAAAATCTGCTATTTCGTCATAAGGGTCTGCATACGCAATCTTATCTATTGCAGAATGTGGTAACTTTGCCCATCCTAATTCCTTGACAAAGACATCATATTTAATTTTTAGGTAGGCAAGATAAAGAATTGGACTATCCTTTGCAGAAAAACTTAATAAAGTAAATTTACCTTCAGGCATATTATGGATGGATGATGTCCTGTATCAGAGAGCAGAAACATCTAACTCAAGATTATAAACTTTAAATGAATTGAATAGACAGAAGTTATTTAAGATAAATATTAACCCAACTAGCTTATTTATCAAAATTAATATCTGTCTGGCAACATCAATTAATCAAGCTTAAAATCTAACAAATCTTAAATTTCACCAACTATCTGGGATACATGATTGCATTAGCTATTACTATATTTTCGCCATTTAAAGCAAGATTTGGATGTCTTAATACTCCAATAAAGTCCATTTTTTCCTTATAGAAAGTAATTTCAAATTCATAACCTTTTCTTTCTATACAGTTATTTAAAGAAATAGAATCAATTTGAGGAGAGCAATATAACCTTTTTTTCTGAGAAAATAATAAAACTCGCTCTTTATTATTATTTTTTTTGCCAGATACGGAAAAAGATGAATCTACAATATCTTTAGGAAATTTGTACGACATAATTCCGTTTAATCTTAAATTTTTATCATTAAAAGATAAAAACATTAACCCTCTACCAGTACCACCAACAGCATCCGTTTGGGCAATATAACTACCTACTGACATATTATTAAAACATTTATCACTTTCTTTCATTGGTAGTTGATGAGTTGTTGCATATTCATCTACACATTTCCTATCAAGAGGATTTTCCAGAGTTTGTTTCCAATCATCCAAATAATTCACATATTGTAATTCAAATCCCCATTCTTCAGCTTGATTATAGGAAATTCCTGGCATGGCCATATAGCTTTGTACCACAGCTCCAACTAATTCAACCAATAAAGCCCCAGATAATAATTTAGTATATTTATCTTCAACTTGGTTAAAAATTCCAACTTTTAACATAGCTCCTAAAGCAACTACAGCAGTTCCAATAAATATACTGATAAAAACCAAATGGTATAGAACATAAAGATTGTTCATTATATTGCTCATGGTAGCCAGAAAAATAAACACGGCTCCTGCGAGTCCAACTAACAAAGAAACAAATAATACTTTGGTGTATTTGTCTTCAATCTGTGAGAATATACCAATTTTCAACAGCGATCCAAAAGCAAGAATTGCTGTACTTACAAATATAATTATAAAAATAATATGATAAATACCAAAAGTGTCCAAAATAAATTCCTCATAATTGTTTAAATTTTACTATGATTAAGTAAATGGTAGTTCTAAACAATGTAGTGTTTAAGATTACCAAGTAAATATATTTATAACTTAGTTTTAAACTATGATATTACGCAACATTTTGGAATATTAATTGTGAATTGTCAACAACTAACAAATTAATTGTTCACTATATGAGATAAATGTTTTTATTCATAATTAAATATGCCATAGAATGTGAATGTAGCCATAGTTTATGGCTAATAATTCATAGTTATTATTGTTAAATAGTCCAAATTCATATAATGGTATAATAACATAATTTTTGATATAATTATTACTAATTTTTTAACAGGAACAATAAGTATAGTGGATGCAACTCATTTTGATACTTTTCGTCAACATTTAAGTCAACATATTATCGGCCAACATCAGCTTATTGATAGTATGCTGATCTGTTTATTAAGCGATGGACATATCTTAGTTGAGGGAATGCCTGGTTTAGCTAAAACAACAGCTGTAAAAAGCTTGGCAGAAGCAATTGAAGGAGATTTCCATCGAGTTCAATTTACCCCTGATTTATTACCAGCTGATTTGGTAGGTACTGATATTTATCAGAATGGAGAATTTGAATTTCGGGCTGGTCCTTTATTTCATAATGTCATATTAGCTGATGAAATCAACCGGGCTCCACCTAAAGTGCAGTCAGCTCTATTAGAAGCAATGGCAGAACGCCAAATTACAGTTGGACAAAATACTTATAAATTACCAAATTTATTTATGGTGCTTGCTACTCAAAATCCGGTAGAACATGAAGGTACTTACACTTTACCAGAAGCTCAATTAGATCGGTTTTTATTATATGTTAAAGTTGATTATCCAAGCAAACAAGAAGAATTACAAATCCTTGAATTAATGGAAAGTCAGCAGTTAGAAACTGCTTCTAAAGTTACAACTCAATATCATATTACTCAAGCAGAATTATTAGAAGCTCGTAAAACAGTAATGCAATTATATTTAGACCCAAAATTGAAAGAGTATATAATTGATATTGTACAAGCATCACGTTATCCCGCCAAATTTGATAAAGATTTACAACGTTGGCAACGATTTGGAGCATCACCCCGGGCTAGTATTGGTTTGAGTCGTTGTACTAGGGCTTTGGCATGGTTACAAGGAGAACAATATGTTTCTCCAGAACAGATTCAAGCTATAGCTCCTGATATATTACGGCATCGAATTTTACTGTCATTTGAGGCAGAAGCAGAAGGTATAACAACAGAAGATTTTATTCAAAGATTATTACAAGTTGTAGCTATTCCTTAAATGAAATAGGTTTAATTAACTGATGTGACACAGAATGATTCTCATCAGTTAAGAGAAATATGCTGGAGTTCAAAACTTCAGTTAAGATTAAATGCTTACAAATTTAAATATTTTGACTCCAAATATATAAAATGATAATTACCATATTATTTAAAAATATCTTGCGTTATACCAATAAATTTTGCAATATATACTATTTAAAGACGTGTGATTTTAATTGAGCAATTATGAGCAAAATTGTATTTTACGTTGTCGTATCAGTCATTTTAGTAGTGATATATACTACTTATGGAGCTATGCGAAGAAGCAACGAAATGCTTGATAGATACAAAACTGAAGAAATTTATAAAATTAAACAAAACCTCAAAAACTTTGTAGATGTTGCTTATTCAACTGTAGATTCTAATTATAAAAATTCAATGGATAAGGAATATTTAGAAAAATATTATGGCCATAGCTTAAAAAGTATTATTGATGTCGTAGAAACAATTTTTAAATCTAAAACTGAAGAAGTTAAGGCTGGAAGACTTACTCTTGCTGAAGCTCAATTAGAAGTTACTAAAGAAATTAAAAAAATTAGATATAACGATGGCAAGAGTTATATTTGGATTAGTGATATTACTTTACCTTATCCAAAAATGATTATGCATCCTACAATGCCGTCTCTAAACGGTCAGATTATGGATGATCCAAAATATAACTGTGCTATGGGTAAAGAAAAAAATTTATTCGTAGCTTTTGCTGAACTTGTCCAGAAAAATGGAGGCGGTTTTGTAGATTACTTATGGCCTAAAGTCACTACAAATGGTTCAACTATTGATGTACCTAAATTATCTTATGTAAGACTATTTTCTGATTGGAATTGGATTATTGGTACCGATTTTTACATTGATGATGCAATTTTGGACGGTATGAACAAGAGCAAAACTGAACTTAGACAAATGAGGTATGATAATGGTATTGGGTTTTTTTGGATAAATAATATGAATTTATCTGCTCCACAATTCTATATGTATCCTATTGCTAGTTCAATTGAAAATATTGTATTAGAAGGTGGAAGACTTAATAAGCTTGGGGGAGTTATAAAATCATTTATCAAAACTTGTAAGAAAAAAGGTAGTGGTTACGTTAGATTTACGTGGGATAAACCGACTTTGAAAGGTTCTATAAAAGATGTAGCTAAATTATCTTATGTGAAATTATACGAACCATTAGGCTGGGTTATAGGTACTGGAATTTATATGGATGATGTAGATAAATTTATAGATAGAGAAAAAAAATATTTAAATAAACAAATTTGGGAATTAATAGTTAATATTTCGATTGTCTCTATAGTTTTTATTTTTCTGGTCAGTATAATTTATTATATTATCGGTAAACATTTTTCGACAAATAATTCCAATTCAACTAATAAGTTCTGGGAAGATGTCGAAGAAAAAACTTCAGAATTTTCAGAAGAATATTCAAATTCTGATGATTCCATAAGAATAGCTCAAGAACTTAGTAAAATTATGTTAGCAGAACAAACTAAATTATTAGCTTATACTTCAACATTACAAGCAACTAAAGAATGTAAAGAAAATCAAGAATCTAAAATAGCAGTAGAACAATTAGCTGAACAAGTACGTGATATTGTCGCAAGTGTACAAAAAATTTCTAATAAAATAGACGAGTAATAGTTAAATTGTTCAACTTCCCTCTCTTGCTCAATTGATTAGAGAGAAATATGTTTCTTTCTATAGATAGTAGTAATTAAGGGAAGTTGAATAATTAGCCTAAAATTAAATATACAATTCCACCAATAAATGCTGAAATTGGTACAGTTACCAGCCAAGCTGCTGCAATTTTAACTAACATACCTTCTCTAACATACTGTCTTCTTTTAATTTTATCTACTTTTCTCCATTCTTTCTTGGTAAAATCTACCTCTCCTCCAGTTTGCATCTCTTTTAACTCTATTTCTTTTAATGCCACTTTATTCAACAGCTGAGTTTTTTCCTCTTCTGTTGCTAATTCTGCTAACTTTTCATTCCATTTGGTAAGTTTTTTATTTATAGAATCAATATGATGAGCTTTAACTCCTTCAATTTCATTTTCATAGCGTTGATAGAGATAATAACGTAAATAACCTACCCCAAATACTCCACCAATGGCAATGTGAGTAGAACTAACTGGTAATCCTAACCAAGAAGCAATAATTACTACAATCGCTGAAGACATTGCAATTGACCAAGCTCTGCCTTGATCCAAATCAGTAATTTCACTACCAACAGTTTTAATCAACTTAGGGCCGTAAGTAGCCAATCCAACTGCAATACCTAAAGCTCCAACAACCATAATCCATAGCGGAATAACAGCTTTTTTAGCAATCACGCCTGTTTGAATTGCCTCATAAATTGCTGCAACTGGGCCAATAGCATTAGCAACATCGTTAGCTCCATGAGCAAAACATAAGAGTGCTGCGGCAAAAATT
The DNA here is from genome assembly GCA_030627125.1 of Thioploca sp. GTDB lineage: Bacteria > Pseudomonadota > Gammaproteobacteria > Beggiatoales > Beggiatoaceae > DRQV01. The sequence goes on along the minus strand of DAOUSR010000008.1, from coordinate 22,488 downwards.
AATGGCAAATTAAACAAAGTGTTAATATCATCTTTTTTATTAGATAAATTTTGTGATACCTTTATAACAAGAGGCTTGACAATAAAATAAACAATTATACCAGCTATAATTCCGATAAATGCAGCTGTTGTTATATCAATTTTTATCAGTTTTTTTATACCCTTAAGAGCTAAATAGGTAACAAAGGCACAACTCATCATAGCAATTAAAATTGGAACTATTTTTTTAGCTGCTTCCAATGTGTCTTCTTTATGAAAAATCCTATCTTGAATTATATATAAAAACAATGCAGCGATTAAGCCACCTAAAACTGGAGATATGATCCAACTAGCCGCAATTTTAGTCATCATTGCCCAATTGACCAGTTCCCAACCACTAGATGCGATAGCGGCTCCCATGATTCCTCCTACGATGGAATGGGTGGTAGAAACTGGCGCTCCTAATGCGGTTGCTATGTTTAACCAGATAGCTCCACCGAGCAGAGCGGAAAACATGACCCACATAAATACGGTAGAATCAATAATAAAGTTAGGATCAATAATACCTTTTTTGATAGTGCTAACTACGTCTCCGCCAGCAATTAAAGCACCACTTGCTTCAAAAGTAATCGCAATAATAATAGCACCAGATAAGGTCAGAGCTTTAGAACCAACAGCAGGGCCAACATTATTAGCAACATCATTAGCACCAATATTCATGGCCATATAAGCACCTACTATTGCTACAAATGCGAGGAATGTTGTGTTAGGTGTATCACCCAGTGCAAATAGAGTGAATAACATTACTATAACTAGGAAAAATATACATATTCCTAGCTTATAAAATTTAGCATTAGGGTTCTCTATATATATATTCATTTATCAGTTGGATTTATAAAAAAGTATATTTTAACAGATTTATAAAATATAGGTAGGGAAAATTTGATTTGGGTTGAAAATTGTCTAAGATGTGGTTTTTCGTGATGAACCAAAACACAAAAATGAATGAAAATATTTTGGTATGACTTTTGCCAAGTATGTAATATGGTTGTTCCTGTAATAACAAATCTCCACATTTAATTCACATTTTAGGTATATATATGAATATTGAACACGGCAACATGAAAAACGAGTTAAAATTTAGTAAAATTTGTGATGACATTGAACAGTACGACGATGATTTGCAAAAAATTACAGCTTCTCCTGGTACTATCTTACGCAATATGCGTGAACAGGATAAAATGACAGTTAAAGCTACTGCAAAAAAACTTTGTTTAGAAACAAGCATGATTAGGTCACTTGAATGTGATCAATATGATGTTTTACCTAGTGTTTTTGTTCGTGGTTACTTACGTAATTACGCCAAATTGCAGAAAATTCCACAACAAACTATTATGGAATCGTTTGATACAATGATTAACCAGCAACCAGTACTATCTCCTGTAAAACCTAAATTTAAACCCTATTTAATGAACCAAAATATTTTTAATCAAGATTTTTTATCTATTTTTGTAATATTTATTGCTCTTATAACTTTCATGACTTGGATTTGGCAATTTTACCCAACGATAAATCATATTGCTCAATCATTTGAAAAACCGTGGTCTTCTTCAAACTTTATGGTTCAAACAGTAGAACAAATTGCAATATCTGATATTGCTCTGCCAACAGTTATGGCCCAAACTGCAACCATAGGTTCTGATATTGCTTTACCAACGGTTCAAATTAATATAGATACTCCTGTTTCAGCAGAAGAATCTATTCCAACATTTGCCAATCAGTACCAAATATTACGAATCCATTTTAAAGATAAAGCATGGATAAGACTCGTCGATAAAGAGAGAAAAAAACTATATCAAGGTATCGGTAGTACTGGTGAAATATTATCACTGGAAGGAATTCCTCCATTTAATATTAAAGTGGGCAATTTTGCTGGAGTATATATTGAGTACAATGACAAAATTGATAATGTAAAAAAATTTCCTAGGTCTAAGTCAAATAAACGAACATTTATCGTTGGAAATAATACCTAATTTATTTATAATTTTTACTAATTCGGTAGCAATAAATAAAGTAGTGGTAACATTTTAAAATTTTAATAAAACCAATATTTAATAAATATACCACTATTTAGGACTGACATTGATACAAATTAATAACTTGATATTTATATTGAAGTTAATTAAGAATTGCTATATCACAATATAAAAAATTATCTCTGTGGAAAATTCCCAACTTTTAACTCTGGAAATCTATGAGTTTGAGAATCTTTGTCTACTACTGTGACAGAAAATTGGTTGGGTTTGGTTCCGAGCAAATTGCTTAAAGTGCCTTTGGCTAAGCTATTGCTGGGATAAGTGTAATTAACCGCATATAATTTATCGCCATTTGGTAAAGTTTCCAACAAATTCATAGGCAAACTCAGACCACCCTTATTTTCTTGTAAAGTAACAGTTTGGATAGAAAACAGACCTTCCCGAACTATTGCTTTGAGCATAAATTGCGAATCACTCCCATCTATTAGAGTTGGATTAGCTTTATGTACCAAGGCCGGATCAAAACCTACCGCTAATACTTGTGGCTGTCTGCGGCGAACTCCAGTTTGATGTAAAGGTTCAATATTCAATGATTTGGGTGCAATTGACTCTGGAGGATAGTTACCGATTTCCAGATTAGGATAGGTATGAAATTGACCGGCTTGATCCACAGCTTGTACCTTAAAGTTTTCAAAAATATTGTCCAGTGTAATTACAGGAAAAGTGCCTTGAGCAAAAGTAAATACCGTTTCATACCGTTGATCACCATTGGCATAAGTGGCTACGTGCTGCATTATTAATTCAAAGTCCTTACTGACAAAACTTACGGTTTGCAATGGAGTTTTCCCCGACCGTACAATAGCAAAGATTTTTACATTAGTATCTAATAAATCCACCAGCATTGGGTCAAAACCGGCCATCAACACTTGTGGCAATTCACGTACTATGCCAGTAACCGGAATTGCCGCACTAGCCCGGTCAATTACAGTAATAGGAACGGTATAGGAAGAACTGATTGATTCAGAATAAGTTTTTAAAGTAACGTGATAAGTTCCACCTTGCATGAATTTATGGCTCGGATTAGTGTCGGTAGAAACTTTACCATCTCCAAAATCCCACACATAGTTTAATTTCTCCGTATTGGATTCATTGGTAAAAAATACTTGCAAAGGCTTCTCACCAAATATGGGAGACACTCGGAATCTAGCTTGTGGTGAGATGGTTTCAGTTTCAATATTAAAAGTTTTCTGCCCGGTAACTTGTTGACCTTCGGCATTGAAAGCAATCACGCTTATCGTAAATTCACCAGCATTAGGATAAATATATGATACTATAGCTTTATCTGTCCCAACTTCTTTGCTCTTATCCCCAAAATCCCACCGCAAGAAAGTAGCCTTAAAACTCTCTGGTAAACGAGCGATAAATAATCGTTGTAATTTCGGTTGGGTAACAATGTCGATTGGGATTGATAACTCAGTAATATCTTTGGCAAATTCCAAGGTTAGCTCATATTTACCTAATGCACCATCTTTAAAACTAGTGGCCTCAATCAATAAATCGCCGTCTTGCATAGGAGTGTAGCGTAAACTAGCATTTTCGCCACCATTTTGATTTAACAACCGATTAAACCGATCGTACAGATATAAATAGCTGGCAAAATCTTCGGAATTCATGTTAATGAACAATTCTTGGCCTGCAATTACCGAGGTAATTCTATAACGGTCGGCGAATGCACCAGAACGAGTTTGCGAATGCTCATCGGAAGTAGCTAAGTCACCGGGAACCGTATTGGATTCTCGCAATACCACGCCTTCTGGAACTGAATCAATGGCTAACGGCTCATTATGGTAAGCATAAGCTCCTTTATCATCGGAAATTGTTAAACCAACACTATAATGACCAGCTTGGGAAAAGGTATGAGTAACAGTATTTTCAATCGTACATGTTAGTGAATTGCCATCGCCAAATTGCCAGCAACGTTCGACAATTTCCCCATCAATATCTTGGCTAAAATCAGTGAAGGTTATTGGAGCCGGAGCGGTAAATTGTTTAGCATCTATTTGAAATGGATAAATTCTAGGTGGTTGATTAGTGCTGTTCGCAAGAATTTCTAAACTGTAAGTTCCCAACTCCGCTCGATCGTAAGTGGTTGTCTCAATATAATAAGTTCCAGCTTTATCAGCAGTAAATATAATTTCGGCATTCGTGGTGTTTAGGTCTTTGTCATTATTGCTTGCTAATAGTTGTTCACCAACAACATCGGCAAATAGGTATAAATAAGCGTTGAAAGTAGCTGACATACGAATAGTTACAATTTCATTGGTTTCTAAATTTAACGCATAGGCATCGGCTGGAGTTGCTGCTCGTTGTAGTGACCAATTAGCAGCTTTGGTTAAAGTTTCGGTTCTTAATTCACCTACGTTTAGGAATGGGGCGGTACTGAAATCAACTCCAGTTTCATCACGTGGAAGCGGTTGAGTTGGCCTAAAATTGATAATTTGTTGCTGAGCTGCTAATGACATGGTTTCATAGATAAAAGTAGAATTGCCATATATTTGGGTAGCAACTTGATGAGCGGTTGCAACATCTTTGGTCTGAGCTACAAAATAGATTAACCGGATTGATTGCTTGGCTGGTATTTTAACATTAGGATAGATCCAACTTAATTGCTTGCCATTCAAGGTATAAGTCGCAGTGATAGGATTGTTAACTTGGGAATGATAGTGCAGTAAGGTGGGTTTGTTATCCGCTTGCGTAATTAAAAAATTAGCTTGCTTTGCAACTTCAGTAGATGCTCCCAAATTTCCATAAATTTCTACTTCTACAGTAATATCAGTATTGGTTGGATTGGTAAGGATTTCCGTAAAACGGGCAAAATTTTGCGTTTTGGCTACATAAATACTACGCTTAATTTCCAGACCACTCCCCGGTTCAATAAAAGTTTCCAATCGTACTTTCCGACCATTAGGAGATATGCCATTGATAGCACCAGTATAATTAGCTCCATTAACTCGCAAGTGATACATATCATTGTAAGCATCCAAAGTTCCTCGCATCAGAACTCCGTCAGCTCCTATGTCATAGATAAAGCTTTCACCATCAAATAGTTGTAAGGCAAAAATAGAATGGGATAATAGTAATAATAAAATAGCTGTTTTCATTGTGATTTCTGTTTCATTAAATAGATGAAGATAATTTTAACATTTACTATAGAGCCAAAGCATTAATAATACAAATTATTTTTTTGTGCTTACAACTTGGGATTGAGCTTAGATTGTTCCGGCCTAAATACTTGATAATTATTATATTAAACAATCAGGTATGGTGGGTAACGTATTGCCCATCAAAATTATGGAGTATTTAGGGATATTTGTCATATGTTGTGATTGTTTTTAATGTGAATTAAGAGCTAAAATTATGTATCTTTTAAAAACAATCAGTTATAAATTTATCTATTAAAAATCTCTAAAATTACAATTTTAATTGCATGATTTTTAAAATGATAGCTCTTAATTCATATTTTAGGGTTTGTATATTGGCAATGTTAATTCTTGCATTTTAAAATCTTTGGCTTGACATAAAAAATTATTTAGGATTAGTATGTTATTTTATCATGATGAAACGTTTTACCCTTACCTACGCTTCTCCAAGTCGCTATCGCACGGGTTACACTCAGAATATCCAGTCCAGCGTCTACCCTACATTTTTTTAATCGTACAGAAGATAATTACATCGCTTATTAAAATATCAGATCTAAAATTAACAAGGATAAACATATAAATGAAACAAACACCAAGTTTTGCTAAAAAACAAGATTGGTCACTAGCCTATAATGCTAAATACCCAACTATTTACCGCAATGAATTGATGAAAAAATGTGGTTTACACAAAAAAAATGATTCCCTAAAAAGAATTTTTGACTATGAAGTATTAGCTTATTGTCAAGATGGATAGTCCCTACAAACCAATGCAGTTTATGTAAAATCAATAACTTACAGGTATAGGAACAGTTAGCACTCCAATTAAGTGGTTTATGAGTTAAACCCATTTTCATAGCAGGGGTATAATGTTGGTAACATTTTGTGAATTCTTTTGGAGGAGATATTTTAACTCTTAAACTTTTATGAAATTGAATATAATTGTAATTATACAAGTTAATCCATAAGATACGATTAAAACTAGTTTTCTTTTTACAATAGCCAAGCGTTTTCCTTGTCAAATAAGAAACATGTTGTCTCAATGTAAGATTGAAACGTTCTATAAACGAAGTATTTTGAGTACCCGGTGGAAAATCTTTCTCATCACCTTTAACAAAGCTTGACAGTAACTAATTTACGTTTAAAGCGTTTTTTGACAATTTGCAAGTACTTATATGGTATATCTGTAAACTGTTTGAAAAGAGCATTCTTATAGGCAGCAAGTTTATCTGTTGTGATTTTCAGTATTTTACCTTCAGTCCAGTTACCAAAGAGCTTCAACGTTTGAACCAAACGATTTGCTGTATTATTAGTACGAGAACCCACTTCAAAATTAATCCAAAATCGGTGCATCAAGGGCAGCAAATACCCATAATTGATGTACCCTTTAAATATGACCATAATTCATCCATTTGCACGAATAGTAAATTTAGTCTAATTGTTATGCAAAGAAACACATGAAATTCCTTACTTGCCAATAGCTTCAGCCCATTGTTCAATAGTTCTTACATCACGTCCTATAATATAGGCAATTTGCTGTAAAGATAAACCACAGGAACACATTTTTGCAACCATTTCATACTCATAGAAACTACCTTGCTTTCCAAATAAATCTGAATATCTGGTTTCTGAAAAACGATGATTACCACCATGACATTTCAACATTTGTCGGAGGTTAGAGTCAGATTTTGTTGTATAAACACCATCTTTAGTAATTTTATTTGTTGGGTTTTGGTAATAAGAACATTTTTTATCTGGACATAAAATTTGTATTTTTGTATTAATTTTTTCGCACATATGTTACCACACTTTTATTAGCTGTTTATATCAGTATAAAATACTATGATAACATACCTGCATTGGTTTGTAGGAACTACCTTAGTCTTATACCTTTACCAATCAATTTTATCGGTATTTTCTTTTTTCATTTTGGCATTCTTGCTACAATCATTATTAACCAGACTAGTTTCTGGATTGGAATAGGAGATGCCATATTACCTTTGAAAAAAAATTATAAAAATCCTGGGTAAGCCATGTAGATACTCTGTTACTTGTCAAGCTAAATAGTTAAATGAAAATAGTTTGACAAGAAAAAACACATTTTGTGGAAACAAGTTTTTCTGAGTTGATAATGACCTTTAATAAAAATTAATAATATAATGCTTTGTATTTAAAGTATTTATCTTAAAAATACTCCATAATTTTTCTGGTTCCCATGCACCAGCGTCAATACCATTAAGTTAAGGGTAACCACAAGGGATTGCCCCTACAAATCATATATGTAGGGGCAATCCTTTATGGTTGCCCTAACCAATTTCATTAAGAATTAAGCATTGCTATAATCCAAACCAAGGCATAGGAATATCTTTAACCGTGGTTAACCCAAATGATTCCCAAGCTTGCATACCATCTCGATACCACTTTAATTTGTCCGCTGGATAACCAAGTTTCAATAAAGTTACAATATTATCATGCGATTTGTTACACCAAGGCCCATTGCAAAATATAACTAAAGTTTTAGCATTTTCAAAAGAAAATTTCTGCTCATAATCTATTTTTACTCCAATTTGTTCCTCTAATAGCTTTCTAACAATTGGCGGGCTGGATTTCTTACCACTAAGAATATCCCATGGAATATTTACTGCACCGGGAATTGAACCCTTTACCACCCAATCTATTTCCCTAGAATCAATTACTAAAATAGAATTATCTCCAGCAGATACTTGTTCCAAATAATTTAATACCTCTAATTCAGCAATAATTTCAACTTCCTCTAATAAATAAGTTGATTGTAGACAAGATGGTGGACATGGGCGGGAAGTTTTAGCAAATTCTGGGTTAATAGTATTATTTTGATCCTGATTCCGTTGGATCAAAATTTCCCTATCATTATATTTTACCCGTATTGATTTAATATCGGGAGTTATTTGAACTGCACTATTACTATTTTTCCATATTGAACAAATTTTTTTTAGCCAATTATACCAAATATTTAAAGTAGTTTGTTCCAGTGGTGAAGTTGTTAAATCAGTAATGTTAGTATCTAAATTAATTTGTGGTATTAATACATCAGTAACTGTAATAAATCCTAATGATTCCCATGATTGCATACCACCACGATACCATTTTAATTTTTCCGCTGGATAACCAAGATTTAATAGAGTTTTAATACTAGTAGTAGACTGATTACACCAAGGGCCGTTACAAAACAACACTAAAGTCTTAGCGGTATTAAAGTAATATTTACCTTCATTAATGGTTACAGCAAAATGTTCCTCTAATAATTTTTTAAATACATCAGATTCGGTATTGTCAAAAATGTCCCAAGGTAAATTTATTGCCCCCGGAATTGAACCTTTAGCTACCCAAGCAATAGTACGAGAATCTATAACAACACTATTTTCATCTTGTAGATAAGCAAGAATATCTAATTCAATAATAGTTTCAACATCTTTTGCTATAGTTATCGGCTTAATACAAAAAGGTGGACAGGCTTGTGAAGTTTTGGCAAATGCAGGATTAATTACATTATTTAGGTCTTGATTACGCTGAATAATCATTGGTTTGCCATTATGCATTACCGATATGGATTTAATTTCGTCAGTAATGCCGACTTTCATTGCCGTTCCTACCGAAGGCATTAAGTTGGTAACTAATATTATTATAAGTAATATTTTATCAATCATAAAACACAATTATTGTAATCACAAATGAACTTACTAAAATTATTGGCCAAAACAATAGTTTAGGTATTAATCCATCTCGGTAATAGCCAATAGTTACTTTATATCTAAACAGAAAAAAACTAAAGGTGGTAATCAAAAAACTACAATAAATTATTAAATAGAAAAATTCTAGATAAATAATTTCTGGAGTTTTAATAGTTCCACGCAATCTAATATGTGCAAGCAGGATACCAAAAAATAGACCAATTAACGATCGCACAAATGTCGTAGTTTTGCCTAACCACATTTGGAGCGCAAATAATATAGTACTGATAATTATAAGCGGTAAAACGCTACTAATAAACTGGCCGATAAATTCTCTTTTTAATAATACATTAATATATAAATAGGGAAAATTAATATCGCCTAATCCAGCATACTCACTGATGCCAAAATTAGTATTTTCGTAACTAACCCGGTAATTGAAAAAACTTTTAAATACGGCCCAACCAGACACCACTAACTCTCGTTTAACTCCTGGTTTAGCCGCTGGGTTCATAACTCCATAAGCTTCTAAATCTGGTACTAAAATTATGTTTTTATCAAAATCACTATGAACTATGCGAATGCCTATATGCCTTTTGTCGAAAGGATATTTTGCATAATAAAATTCGTGCCGCATGGTGATTTGAAAATGCCAACCAATAACTTCAATATCACTGTCTTTTGTATGGTAAGATTTTTTTATATCATTATAAGCAGCTTGAGGCAAAGCAAAGCCACGAGTTATTGTTGTGGGAATATCACTACTATATTTTTGCCATACATAACCAGACAGAGCAATATTATTTACCCCAGAAAATTTCAATGATTCGATAAAAATTCCAGTAGGCACGTAATAAATTGGTTTTTTGGATGACATTTGCTTAGTCTGAGCAGTTAAAAATCTTTCTAAACCAACCTTATCTACAACTGTAGTACTATCAACATCATCATGGAAAGGAGCGGTTTGAGCTAAATACCATAAAAAACCTATACCTCCCATAACGATTAAGCTGAAAGCAACTATATATTCCCAAAAACTTCTTCGGTCACCGCGGTCAACTCTGGAAATAAGGGCTGTTAATAAACAGAGAAACACAACTATAGCAATACAAATCCAAATTAATTTTTTACGTAAATAACTCGTTTCTAAAACATCCTTAAAAAATACTACTCCAATTGACCAATTAGTAGAAGGTACAAATTGATAAAATATCCAAGCTGATTGACCAGTTTCTGGGTCTATATAATCAACTGTACCACTTGCACCGTCAATAGCTTTTTCTGCTAATCGACGTAGAATATTGTCATGGTGTGAATCAGCTAAGTTAAATACAGTTTCATTATTTTGGATATATTCTTCAATTGGATGAGCAATAAAAACTCCTTTTTCCGATAGAATAAACCCATAACCTGTTCTACCAAGTTCCATGGAAGTCATTAAAGCTCTTACATTATTTAATAAATAATCGACAAAGACTACTCCAATAGAAATTTTTACCTGTTTAGCAATATCGAAATAAGTAATCGGCACAGTAAATACTTGCACTAAATCTTGTTTAGGTTCCCACTTACCGTTTCTATTTACATAGTACGGTGACAGTTTACGTTTTTGTGGATCATTTATATAAGGAGCAAAAACTACTCCAATCCCAAACATATTAGGGGTCATTTTTAGTGCGGTTTTTAACCGTTGTTGAATATTTTCTTTGCGTAATTTACTTGAACTTATTTCGTTTGCAATATTATGTGCGACAGAAGACAACGTAGTTAAAACAGTATCTATTTCGTCAGCTGCTTCTATAGTTTCTTGCTGGGCATGGTTTCTTTCAGATAGAATTTTTTTATTTTTTTCATGTATATAATCAAATGATAGAAGAGCAGTCACTAAAAAGCTAACACCACAAAAAAATGATATAACTTCAAAAATATGTTGTCTCAACATTTTTATAATTTATTAATAGTCATGTAAAGTAGCATGTTTCAACTAATTTAAAATTGTTTCAATCATTTGGGTACTAGGAAGATGTTTTGTCATTATGATTAGAGCTTGAGCATCAATTTTTGCTTCACCTTTAGGATTACAATATACTTCATTTTCAGGTGAAATATAACCCACAGCTATACCAATATTGGCTTTTACTAAATTATATACAATTTCAGACCATTCCTTATTATTGATAGCTACCTCTATTCGATGATATTTATTATTATGATTATTAAACATTTGTTCAATAATTTTTTCAGAACCAGGGGCTCGTAAAGCACTAACCATCATTTCTGGATAAGCCCGTACTGGTCTTAAAGTAATATCTGCACCAGCTTGTTGTAAGCGTTCTCTGTTAACATCATCAACACATTCTACTATTATAGTAGATTTTTTATTTAGATCTCTAACTCGATGCAAAACATCAAAAGTATTACCATCAGATAACTGGTCATGATGCTTACAAGCCATTATCATAACTATAATTGCAACATCAATATTAACTGCTTTTAAATCTTCAGTTCTATTACCTTTACCATAGTAATGCGTTACATTAAGCTCTTGTAAAGATTCTGGTAATCCGTTTTGAAAATCTTGAGTAAGTAATTGAATGTAATTATCTTTATATTTATCAGTATTTTGAAATTCAGTCACCAGTCTTTCATAATACAAAATCGGTATATTATCTTCATTGTCTGAAATTATAACAATATGATTATTCATGTTCCACCGCCATGTTCCTTTAAGTTGTTTATTATTTTTAATAATTCGATAATCAAAATAATCTCCAGCCGTTTTTGCTAACACAAAAATACCGCCTAAATATAATAGTATTATTGTTGCAAGTCTTCCAGATAAAGAAGAAATTGTAATATCACCATATCCGACTGTGGTTATAGTAGTAAAAGTAACCCAAATAGCATCACCAAGCGGTAACTCTTCCAATCTAATCATTGCTATTATATGCAAAATAAAAATAATTGCTAGATATAATAATGAATAGCTGAAATTTTTATGAAGAATATTATTTATTAACATATTAGATTTAATTTTTTTAAACCAAATAAACATAGGTTGTTCCTAATTCTTTGATAAAATCATATAAACTTTGAGTTTTTTGTATATAATTATATAAGCTATTCAATAGTTTATTAAATAGTATTTGGACAATAATTATCTTTTAATATATTGACATTCATTAGCTTTCTTAATGTACCACTGAGCTTTTTGTTGCAAATGACTTAGATGTAAATGAGTTTTTATGCGTACTAAAACTTCTTCTTTTTGGAATGGTTTAGTAATATAATCAACCGCTCCTAATCCAAAACCCTTAATTTTATCTTCAGCATCTGACAATGCAGTCATAAAAATTATAGGAATATTTATTGTTTTGGGGTTAGATTTTAAATGTTCACAAACCTCAAAACCACTCATTTTTGGCATCATTATATCTAATAAAATTAAATGTGGTTTAATTAATTCTACGGTTTTAAGAGCATCTTTACCATTTTTAGCTATTAATACTTTAAATTGTTTGCCAGTCAAAAATCTGGATAATACTTTTATATTTTCAGATATATCATCCACAATTAAAATAGTAAGATTTTCTGGCATTTTTGTACTTAGTACTCTCTCACAATTTTCCAAATGAACTTGAGCTGCTTTATCCTGCGGATTTACCATTAAAACTTTTTCAAACAATGCTTTAGCATCATTAACTTCATCTGAATTATATAATACAAATCCAGGTTCAAAATCTTCAATAGTAGAATTTTTTAAAGCTATACTTGCAGGAGAATCAGCATCAAATACTTCATAAACTGTAATTTCCTCAGATTTTCCTTGCACTCTAGTTGCATCTATTATCCGCATAAGATATTTGTTAGGATCGGCCAATTTTTCATAAGTATGCTCAGTAATTAATATTGGTGTGCCATAAACCTTAGTTAAACCTTCAACCCTAGATGCTAAATTAACTGCATCAGAGATTACCGTGCCATCCATCCGATTTCTACCACCTACTATGCCTATCATTAATGCCCCAGTATTTAACCCTATCCCAATTTTAATTGCTTCATATCCGGCACTAACTCGTTCATTATTATAATCAACTAATCGATTTAACATAGAGATAGCTCCACGCACAGCATCATCCGCATTATTAAATAACGCCATAATTGCATCTCCAATATATTTATCGATAAAACCATTATTTTTATGAATAACTTCGTCCATCTGACTTAGATAAGAATTTATAAAATTAAAATTTTCTTGGGGAGTTAATTTTTCTGATAGGGAAGTAAAATCACGAATATCGGCAAATAAAATTGTCATCTCTTTTTCAACATGTTCACCAAGATTAATATCAACGATACTTTTTTTCTCTAATAAGCTTAAAAATTGGCGCGGTACAAATCTTTCGTAAGCTCGGTTAAGTGACGCAAGTTCCTCAATAAAATTAATTCTCTCTTTTTCAGATTCTTTACGTTCAGTAATATTTTGAAAAGCTGTCATGGCATAAATTAACTGTTCACATTCATTAAAAATAGGAGTCCCCCAAACTTCAATTGGAATTATTTTTTTACCTTTATGAATCTCCATATTATCAACCGTGGTAAATTTACCTTGCAATGCCTGTATAATGGGTTGAGATTGATTTGGATATATTGTATTAGAATCGGCAATATAAGCTCGATAAATCTCTGGCAAACCTTTGGTCATAAAAATTTCATCACCAAGAATTTCTCTAGCTTTTTGATTGGCATAATAAAAATGTCCATCAGCATCTAGTACAAAAACTCCAATTGATACTGCATCTAAAAACTGAGCTAATTTCTCTTCATTAGCCCGTATCGCATGTTCTGCCTCATTTTGTAATTTAATATTGCTAGATTGTAATTTTTCTGTCATTGTGGTCAATTGACTTTGTTGTTTATCACTCATCTTGACCAAAAATTTAGTTTGTTTTAATAGTTTTTTATAATCTTTAGCTAATTGTTCAAAATCGTCAAGTAGAATTTTATTTTCTTCACATTGTTTTATTGTGTTATTGGATTTTGTTAATATTTTTTCTTCTTCATGAAATAATATAGTCGACATAGTTTCATATCCTTAAATTATTACTCTTGATATACTGAGCCAAAATTTATAATGTAGGGGTAATCTGTGGTTACCCTGAAGTTGAATCATTTATAAAATGTAATTGATGTGATTTGAAAGTTCATTGTATCCTATAAATAAGGTAAGTAGTTACTCCCTACAAAATATTTGGGTAACCACAGATTACCCCTATAAAATATTAGAAATTGCATAACATTATAATTAAAGTCGAAGCTAGAAATTATCCAAATTTACTTTTCATCTCGCAAGAATAGTGCTAACTTTTGATCCATTTTTTTGATATGATTTATAAACCAATCAAATAATTCATCTTGAATTCGCAAGGTTAAATATAATGAACCACCGTTTTTTAAATAATATTTTTTAATTTTGCGGAAATTATCATTAAACTGTCCATGAGCGGTTTTGTGTTTTGGATAATTTGGATCATTATATTGTTGCATATATTTTTCTTCCGTTGCAAAGTGTACAATAATATATTCTTCTAAAAATTCAATTACTTTATCCACTTCTTCCACTGTTTTTTCGTTACCAATGGATACAATTAATTCTCTTATTCGACCAAACAATTCCTTATGCTGCTCATCTATAATCTTATTATTTACAGATATATTTTTAGTCCATTTCACAACTTCAGCAATTTTTTCCCAATTCTCACTTTGTTCAACTTTTAGAAAATTATGACAACGTTGAATATATATACTAGCTACTTTATCTTCTGAATTTTTTGCTAAATATTTCTGCATTAATTCCTGTACTTGAACAAATTTATATTCCTGATACAAACTAACAGCTTGTTCAAAAATCTTAATATTATCTAGTTTATGTAGTTTAATAGTTTCTGGACTATCGGCATCAAATATTTCATAAATTTTAATATATTCTGACCGTCCTTTGACTTTAATTTTATCTAAAAAACGTTTAGCATACTGTTCCTGATTCTCTAACTTATCTAGGGTATTTTGGCTAATAATTAATGGAATTTCATAAGTTTTTGTGGCATTTTCCAGCCGCGAAGCTAGATTTACCGCATCACTGATAACCGTGCATTGTAAACGATGTTTCTCACCTATAACTCCAAACATTAATTTACCAGTATTAATTCCAATCCCAATTTTAACTTTTTTTATTTCAGTATAATTAAATGTAGCCAATCTATTTAACATAGCAATACCAGCATTAACCGCATCATTTGGATCACTGAATAAGGCCATGATAGCATCACCGATATATTTATCAATAATACCATTATGGTTGCGGATAATTGGCCCCATTATTTTCAAATAATTATTAATAAAATCAAAATTTTCTTGCGGAGACATCTTTTCGGACATTGAAGTAAAAGAACGAATATCGGCAAATAAAATGGTCATATTCATTTCTAAATTATGCCCTATTTCTATTTCTATAATATGCTTTTTATTCAACAAATGTAGACATTCATTAGGCACAAAACGAGCATAGGCTTTATTAGTATTTTTTAGCAATAACTCGGAACAGTTAATAGATTCTAGCATTTTACACATAGCTTTTGACAGATTGCCAGTCTCATCTTTAGAGTCAATTTCTAGTTGCAGATTTCTTTTACCAGCCGAAATTTGATTTGCCATATAAACTAATTTTTTTAATGGTTTAGTAATAGAAATAGCAAATATATAGGATATGATAAAAGTACCAAACATCGCTACCCACATAACTCCCAACGCAATAAGAAAGTCAATTTGAGCATTGATTTTTAGTGTGTTGGTAGAAGTGATTAAATTAGTAGTAATTTGTTTTTCTATCTCTCTTAACAAATTTATCCTTTTAGTTGCCAATTCCCACCAATAATTAGGTGATATACCCATACTCCCACCTTTTAGTAAATAATCCAATGCTTTAATAGCCATGATATCATCAATATTTACATTCATATCAATTTCATCTATGGATTTATTTTGTTGTTTTAATTGAATCACAATTGCTAAACTATTTTTATATTTGACAAAAGTATCTGCAATAATTTCAATATTTTTAATGTCTGCTGTCGAAACTTCAAAAAGATTTCTATACTTATTAAATATCGTGCTGATTTGAGAATATTTAGCTTGAAATGAATCTATATAGCGTTGTTCGCCACGTAAAAGATAATTTTTGAATTGATGAATTAATCCGCCATAGCCAACTTGAGATTGTAATTCAGCTACTAACTGTAATTTTAATTCCTGAGTAAATACAATTTTTCTAATTTTTATAAATTCTTTTAGCAAATTTTGATGTTGAACAATAATATCTTGATAAATTTGTTTTTGAACCGGAGTAGCAAAAAATAAAAAATCTTTAATATAATTTTCTTGATCTCCAATCAATAAAATAAATCGTTCGTATATACTAAATGCAAAAATTCCTTTACTAAAAGCATTGTTTAAAATTGCTCTTTCAATTCCAGCTTTTTCTTTAGCCCGTAATAAGTTTAAATAAGCTACAATCTGGTTGGAAAGTTTAGCATCACTAACTAAAGTGGAAAGATGACTGATACTGATCAACAACGCATCAATAATATCTGTATATATTTTTAGCTCTTGTTCTAAAGATATATCTAACGCATCTATAGATTTCCTAATAAGCCTGATTTTATCAAATTCGATAAAGGTTTTGTCTAAATGGTTTTTAAGATTATTGGCAAATATTGCAAAATGAAAATTCTGGGAAAATTCCCTTAGCATTATAATTAAGTCATCAGTCATCAATCTTTGTTGCTGTAATTCTGGAACAAATTTAGTTGCTTTGCTACCAATAAAACCAGCAGATAAACCACGTTCTTTTTGTAATTCATGCACCAATGAACTAGATTTCATTGCCAATTCAACTAATTCTTGCGATAAATTCATTTGGCGAGCTATTTCCTGTTTTTCCCAAGTAATACCAATACTGAAATATAACAATCCAAGCATTGGAATTGTCAACATTAATGCTAGTTTACTATTTATTTTAATATTTTTTAGCATATTTTTTACAATATATTCAATTATTTGGCTGATTTTAATAAATTATAATTTGCTTAGAACGCATTAAATTTACTAAAGATTTTAAAACATGATGTTGCAATGGAATATACGATTAGCTTGTGAAACGATGTGTCATGCAGGAGATTTAGTTGGCATTGATAGGTTTATAATACAATGCCAATAAGCTTTGATAAAAGGCCAGTGTTGTAGTTTTTAAGGATATTGGCACTTTTGATGAGAATGCCATTAAGTTAAAAAATTAATCAATTTATTAAATTAATGATATTATTCTATTTAGTTTGAACTGGAAAATGATAATATATTTGATACAATATTTTACCATTAGACTATTTTTCATTTTGCAATTTTTTCAACAGTATAGGTGAAAAATGTTGTACTACCTCTCGTAATTTTTCATTTTTGGGGAAACTTTGCAAGGCTTTATACCATATTTGTTCGGCATCATGTTGTTCTTTATTTTGCCATAATACTTCGCCTAAATGAGCAGCAATTTCAGCATCGTAATTTTTTGCTTGGGCTTTGCGTAAATATGCAATAGATTCAACATATTTACCCATTTTATACAATACCCAACCCATACTATCCAAAATATAATATTCATTTCCACCTAAACTTATTGCTCGTTGAATCAAATCATAAGCCTCTCGGTAGCGATTAGTATTATTAATAAGCGTATAACCAAGAGCATTCATAGCGTTAATATTGTTCGGTTCATTTACTAATAAACGGCGTAAACTAGTTTCAACCTCCTTGAATTTGCCCATTTTTTCATATAATAACGCCCGCATATATAGTAAATCAGGATGGTTTGGAGTATAACTAAGAGCATGGTTATACATATCTAAGGCTGGTTGGTAACGCTTTTTTTCAATTAATAATTCCGCTCCCAACTGAATAAGACTAACAGCTTCTTCCGGATCATCCATTGGAACATTTTGTAAATATGCAATTGCATCATCTAAAAGATTCTGTTCAACCAGAACCAATGCAATTCTAGCTTGAGTATTTAAATAAGTTGGTCCACCTTTAACTTTTTTATACCAAAATAAAGCGTTATCCAAGTCATTTTTTTGTTCGGCAATATGACCTAAATAATAGTTAGAACTATTGACTCGTTCACCAAATCTAATTAAATTTAAAAAATTACTTTTAGCTTCTACAAACTGTTTGGTTTGGACAAATAATATTCCTAAGGCATATAAAATATCAGCGTTGTCTGGATATTCAGATGCTACAGATTCAAATTGCCGAATAGATTCTTTAAACTGCTCGTCGTCAGCTAACATACGTGCATACATCAAACGCCATTCGGAATTATTAGGATATTTGCTTAAAGCTTGTTGTATCCATTGTAAAGCCTCTTCAGTTTTACCATTTTTATCTAGAATATAAGTATATAGAGGTACCGCTTCCATATGTCCAGGCTCAATAGCTAATAGCTTGCGTAAGTTATTTAGAGCTGGTTCAAACTGCTCCATTTGTAACAAAATACGTGAATACATTAATAATATTGTTGGATTATTTGGACGTTTGATTAGTAATTTTTCTAATAATTCTATTACTTGATTTTTATCTTGATGTTGTTCTAATATATCCTCTAATACTGATTCTAACTGGTCAGTATTATCTTTAAAAGTGTCGATTATTGCTTCTAAATGTATCACAGCTTCATAAGTATGTTTTTGTTCTAATAGTACTTTACCTAATACTTGACGTGCATAAGGATTATTAGGAGCCAAAGTAACCCATAGCTGTGCGGCTTGCATTGCAAGATTATAATCTTGGGCTAACAAAGCATGTTGAGTTGCCCGTTCGACAATTATTAAATCGTTAGTTTTACTAGCAATATCAAAAAAATAGTTGGCTGCTAAAATATTATTTCCTCGCAGTCTAGCTGTCTCAGCTACTAAAATTTTATAGATATATTCTTGTCGTTGAGAGACAAATTGGTCTGTAATCCTTGGTGGGTTTATTCCATCTAATGTTGTTGGAGTGGAACATCCCATCAATAGCGTAATTATAAAAATTA
Organism: Thioploca sp.; assembly: GCA_030627125.1. GTDB lineage: Bacteria > Pseudomonadota > Gammaproteobacteria > Beggiatoales > Beggiatoaceae > DRQV01. The sequence continues at coordinate 3,426 of DAOUSR010000008.1, read as the reverse complement.
TTTTTATAGATTTATAAAGTATTTTAGTGTTCATTAACTTAAATAAAGAATTTTCTTAAGGCTTGATAGTAAAAAACTTGATCATAAAATTTTAGCTCTTAAATTATATATCATTATGAAAAAATAGGATAGTGGCTAAGTAAGTTTATCTTGTTCATACATATTAAATATAGTATGAATTATATATGATTTATAAATTAAATAATCAATAGAATTTAAAAAAATTATGCGTATAGTACAAGAAGGCTTGACCTTCGATGACGTTTTATTATTACCAGCTCATTCTACAGTTTTACCTAAACAAGTTAAACTTAACACCTTATTAACCAGAGATATTACTCTTAATATTCCGCTGGTATCAGCGGCGATGGATACTGTTACTGAAGCACGTTTAGCTATCACTATGGCCCAAGAAGGCGGTATTGGCATAGTTCATAAAAATATGACTATCGAAATGCAAGCTCAACAAGTGCGAAAGGTTAAAAAATTTGAAAGTGGAATAATAAACGACCCATTTACAGTTTTTCCTAATACTACTATTCAAAAAGTTTTAGAATTAACTAAAGCTCGCAATATTTCTGGAGTCCCAATAGTTGATAAAGGATTTTTAGTTGGAATTGTGACTAATCGTGATTTACGGTTTGAAACTCACTATGACCAACCAGTATCCAGCATTATGACTCCAAAAGAACGATTAATTACCGTACAAGAAGGTACGAGTCGAGATGAAATTGCTTATTTACTACACAAACATCGGATTGAAAAAATATTAATTATAAATGAAAAATTCCAACTACGTGGTATGGTTACGGTAAAAGACATCCAAAAAGCTACCGAAAAACCGAATGCTTGTAAAGATGAACAAGGCAGTTTACGAGTTGGAGCAGCAGTTGGAACAGGGAAAGATAGTAAGGCTAGGGTAGTTGCTTTGGCTGGTGCTGGAGTTGATGTAATCATTGTTGATACTGCACATGGACATGCTCAAAGTGTATTAGATTGTGTAAAATGGGTTAAACAACAGCATCCAGAGATACAAGTGATTGGAGGTAATATTGCAACTGGGGCAGGAGCAAAAGCTTTAGCAGATGCAGGAGCGGATGCAGTTAAAGTTGGAATCGGCCCTGGTTCTATTTGTACTACTCGGATTGTGGCTGGAGTTGGCGTACCACAAATTACCGCAATTAATGATACAGCAAAAGCACTTAAAGGCACTGGTGTCCCATTGATTGCAGATGGCGGTATTCGTTATTCAGGAGATATTGCAAAGGCCATTGCTGCCGGAGCTCACTCTGTTATGATAGGTGGTTTATTTGCTGGAGCTGAAGAATCCCCCGGTGAAATTGAATTGTATCAAGGCCGAGCTTATAAAGCCTATCGGGGTATGGGTTCATTAGCTGCTATGGCCCAAGGTTCAAAAGATCGGTATTTTCAAGAAGGTGTTAGTGTAGAAAATAAACTAGTTCCTGAAGGTATTGAAGGTCGAGTGCCGCATCGAGGCCATTTAATTGATATTATTCACCAATTATTAGGAGGAGTGCGTTCTAGTATGGGATATACTGGTTGTAATACTTTAGAAGATATGCGAATTAAAACTGAATTTATCAAAATTAGTCCGGCTGGGATGCGTGAAAGCCATGTACATGATGTGTCTATTACTAAAGAAGCTCCAAATTATAGAATGGATTAGATCGTGTATAGCAATTCTTAATTAACTTCAAGATAAATATTTAAGAGTTTGGATTGATCTAATTTATCCTATTGGGAAATATTATAATTTTTATAAAATTGTAGGTAGTCCTAAATAAAGTAATGGTGAATTAATTGTACTGCAATTTCAAACCATTACCACTACTAGGACTACACTCTAATTTTATTACTAATTCTCAATGAAGCTACTGTAAACAAGTATAACTCCATTAAGAATTAAGCATTCATAATTAAGAATTATTTTTCCGATATCGCCTATCCATAACCGATACCAAACCTCCCAACGCCATTAACAAAGCTCCGAACCAAATCCAGCGTATAAATGGTTTATAATAAACTCGCACACTCCAAGCACCATCACCCAAAGGTTCGCCTAAAGCTATATAAATATCCCGCATAAATCCCCAATCAATAGCAGCCTCTGTCATGGGCATCTGCTTCGTCCAATAAAATCGCTTTTCTGGATGTAAAGTTGCAATCTGTTCGCCATTTTGCAATACTTGGAAAGTTCCCTGTTCCGCAGTATAATTAGGACCTTTAATGGAATTAGTACCTTCAAAAATAAAGCTATATCCGCCTAATTCTAATGGTTTATTCGCTTCCATCCGCACATCTTTTTCAATACTGAAAGCATTGGATAAAGTGACTCCAACCACAAATACTGCAATACCGATATGGGCAATAGTCATACCGTAAAAACTGCCAGATAACTTGCGGATTTTTTTCTCTTCATCCAGTTTAAGAATTAACTTATCTTGCAAACGTTGGATAGATAATAAAATTATCCAAATTGCGACAGCAACTCCTGGAAATACTACTAAGCCAGCTTGGCCCATGACTAAAAATGGCAATAATAAACCTAAAGTTATGCTGATAAGTAATATATAGCGAATTTTAGTAAATATATTACTGAATTTATCGCTTTTCCAACGTACCATTGGCCCGATGCCGATTAAAATCATCAGTGGTGCGACAATCCAAAAAAATACTACAGAAAAATAAGGTGGCCCCACAGAAATCTTACCCATACCGATTGCGTCCACAAATAAAGGATATAAAGTACCTAATAATACCGCACCGCAAGCTACTAATAATATTATATTATTGGTAAATAACAAAGTTTCTTTGGACAACATTTCAAAATGGCCACCTACACCGACGCTAGGAGCTCGCCAAGCATAGAGCAATAAAGATATCCCAACTACTATACCTAAAAATGCTAAAATAAATACTCCTCGAGCTGGGTCAGTTGCAAAAGCGTGGACCGAGGTTAATACCCCAGAACGAACTAGGAAGGTACCTAATAAACTTAGAGAAAAAGCAATGATTGCTAATAAAACTGTCCAATTTTTAAAAGTTCCACGTTTTTCAGTTACTGCTAAAGAGTGAATTAAAGCCGTACCGACTAACCAAGGCATAAAGGAAGCATTTTCTACCGAATCCCAAAACCACAGCGTTATCTTCTTACCATGAAGCCTTCCATTGCTGATAAGACACAGCAGATTATCACAGGTGGTGATACCATGCTTGTAACAGGCGGGGCAGGAGGTATCACCTATGAAATTATTAAAAAAGTGGTGGAAAAGTATAAGATCGACCTGATTATTCTTGATATTAATGATATCTACAGTACAGATGCAAAATATCTTGATAAATCTTCCACTGATCCGCAGCTTATGGCCATGCTTAAAGATGATATGCCAGGGGTGAAACCAATTG
>DAOUSR010000087.1 GCA_030627125.1 Thioploca sp. | reverse complement strand
GCACTATATAGAGAGGAGCGGTATGAGGTGAAAGTCTCACGTACCGTTTTGAAGACGAGTTTGGCAGGGCGACTTGTTGGGCTTAGTTTAACCGTTGTTGGTGTTGGCAGACTTTGAAGTTGTGAAGAATTCAGGCAAATTATCACCATCAATATCACCAGTGGCAATATCACCTTCTTGTTTTATTGGAAACTCGAAGATTTTTGTACCATCTAATTGATAAATTGATATTTGTTTATCAACGTTGACTACTACTTCATCTTCACCATCATCATTAAAATCACTGGTACTTATAGAGATACCATTACCAGAGCTTTCAGTTTCAAAGCTATTTAGCAATTCGCCTTCAGCATCTATAATAGCAACTTTATTGTGGCCAGTTTCTTTAGCAACTATAACAAGTGGAGAAAATAGGTCAAAGTACTTTCCATCGTTATCATTAATTAACACGTTTCCAGCTTTATCAACTCCTTGAACAAAAAATTGAGTTTTTGGTTTAGCAGTAAAACTACCTTGCCATGTTTCACCTTCTTGTTGAGTCAATTCAATACTATTCCAAGTACCTTCACCATCTGTGAATGTGACTAGAACCGCTTGTACGCCTGATTCATCACTAACAGTCACGGTTACAGTTGTTGCATCTGTTTGGAATTTGATATTTTCAACATTGGTTATAGGTGCTGTCCAATCATCAGAATCAGCATGGTAGTAAACATCGAAATCCATGCTTGTAAATATACGTTGTTGATTTTCAGCAAGATTATGATTGTACTGACCTGCTGTAACATTCATACTTTCTTTATAATCATTACCTATCGAAAGATTGACTTTACTGAAAAAAGCAGACGGATACCAATTAGGTGAAGTAAAATCTGAAGTTGACGGTATTTGGTTTACATCTTTAGTGATAAAAAGTTCCTGTAATGGAGGAGAAAAACTTACAGAATCATAGTTTCCAGCTTTAAAAACAATACCATGTGTAAGCTTACCATCTCTTCTTATATCATGTGAAAACTTAGGTAAAACAGGATAACCTTCTTCAGAAGTTACCATTCCATCAAGAGTATAATAGGTTCCACTTGTAGAAATTACAGATTCCGGCATCATCCATGAATAGGACATTGTGACTTTTTCCGTATCGCCAACGACTGATGTTTCAGTTATAGAGGTATTTACAGCAGTTTGTGTTGCAACAGGTTGAGCTACTTTTAACGTATACATGGGAAGACCGTATAAAATACTTTCTGCCACAATTTTTTCATAAGTTGTGTTATATGTAAACCAATTGTTATTTACCAACCTACTAGTAATATAAGTGGTTTTTGCATCACGCCAAACATCACCTAAAGGAATAGAAGTATTTTCTGCTATATTTTCGGTAATATTGTTCATAAGCAATTCAGAAGCAACCGTACCCGCACCACCATAACCTGTATTAGCTATGTAATTTGCTCCTATTTCGGAAAATGCTTCCGCTAAATCTAAGGCATTACTACGATTTTCTTCAGAATGACAGCCGGGAGTGTAAACCAAAGAATTATTAAAATTTGCTTGAGTACTGTTAGCTGGTCTGATGGACCTTATACCAGTGGAATTTTGTGGCCTTGGAGCAGATTGAAAAACATTAAAATCAGCATGTAAGTTAATTGAGGTAATATCATGCCGCTGATCTAAATATTGAGTGATAAAATCGGCAGCAACCCAATTACCACCAATTAATTGCTGTTCACAATCTATCTGTATATTAGCATCGTTCAACGTAGTACAATATTCCTCTGATGAATCTACTAAAAAATCATCGCCAGCAACTCCAGCACTAGTTACCTGAATTTCTGGTTGTGCAATAAAATTATCAATGGTGTTAATAATTTGAGCGGGATTTTCAATCAATCTACCAATTCCTACATCAGGGGCATATGTTTGACTATTAATGGCGTGTGAAGGAATACAACTAAGGTTTTGATTATTATTACGAACACAAGGGTTATTATGAGAGGAGATTTTGAAGAAATTGCGTAATTAATTGTCTGAATTAGGATTTACCGGATTAGAGGATTTTTAGGGTTAAACCAAATAGATTTTAAAATCTTGTTTATCCTTTTATCTATCTTGACAGCAATTACAACCAAAGAATATAATTATTTCTTGATAGTAAAACTTAAAAGGAAAATCATGCAAGAATGTAAAGCCGTATATTATGGCCAACTGGAACTAATTCCAAGTATTATTTGTGACGTTTACATACTTGATAATGGTACTCCAGTAATGAGTGAACGTGGAACTGCCGATTTATTGGGAATGGATCAAAAAACTTTGAAGGCCGTGAGGGGAAACATGGATTCAGTTATTGGAATTGAATTGAAAAAAACAGGTATTCGGCAATATCGGAACTTTAGCTAAACTAGATACCAAAGGTGAAATTGAATGGGAACACGTCTTATCCCAAGTATTTGCTGGCTTTGGATTCCATCATAATTATATTTTTGGCAGCTACCGAGCTGATTTCTTTGTAAAAGACCTAAGATTAATCCTAGAACTTTAAATAAATAATCTGGTTCCAAATCGCCTGAGTCAATGCCATTAAGTAGATTGGGGTAACCACAGATTACCCCTACAAATTAATATTTTACGTAGGGGCAAATCCTTTATGGTTACCCTTAAGGGATTACCCCTAAGAATCTGTGTACCTAGCATATTATAAATATAGCATAAGACATTACCAAATTATATGATATTAACATCTCAAGTAAATAGCAAAACTCTTTATTTACGGTTGCTAAATTACGTGGCCCCCTATTGGAAAATATTTGCTTTGGCAATTTTGGCAATAGTTGTTATGGCAATAGCTGATCCGGTATTAGCGGCCTTGATTCAACCATTATTGGATGGGGGTTTTGTCGAAAAAGACCCAACAATGATGAGATTAATGCCAATTTTCTTGATCTTATTAATTTTAACCAAAGGCTTGGCAATGTTAGCCAGCACAATTGGCATGACTTGGATTGCCTCCCGATTAGTGACCGATTTACGCATTGAAATGTTTGATAAGATTTTAACTTTGCCAACTAGCGAATTTGATAAAACTTCTTCAGGCGTATTACTATCTAAAGTTACCTATGATGTCAGCCGAGTCATGGCGGCAGCAACCGATGTATTGGTAATTTTAGTAAGAGATAGTTTAGCCGTATTCGGACTATTAGCGTGGATGTTTTATTTAAATTGGATGTTGTCATTAATTGTCTTTACCATTGTACCATTTGTAATAATAGTAGTGCGTATTGTTAGCAAGCTATTACGAGGGGTAAATACTTCTATCCAAGATGCGATGGGAAACTTAACTAGAATTGTTGAAGAAGCAATCGGAGGACATAAATTAGTCAAAATTTTTGCTGGTCAACAATATGAACAAACTAGGTTTCAAGCTGCCAGCAATCAAGTCCGCAATTTAGAAGTTAGAACTCAAATTATTTCTGGTAGCAGTGTGTTTATTGTCCAAATGTTGACCGGTTTAGCTTTAGGTATAATTATTTACATTGCCGCTATGCAATCAGCTTCAGATAATATTACTGTAGGAGGTTTTGTATCTCTATTTACCGCAATGGGCATGTTATTTTCACCAATTAAGCGTTTGACGAAAGTTAATGATAAACTGCAACAAGGATTAGCAGCAGCCCAAAGTGTATTTGCATTAATAGATCAAGACTCTGAATTTGAAGCTAAAAAATTAATTAGCAAAGATAAATTAACCGGAAAAATAGAGTTTAATCAAGTATCTTTCAGTTATGAAGAACAGCATGCTTTACAAAATATTTCTCTAACCATCCTCCCAGGAGAAACTGTGGCATTAGTTGGAGCATCTGGAAGCGGTAAAACTACTTTAGCCAATTTGATTCCGCATTTTTATTCCATAAATAATGGTAAGTTATTAATTGATGATATAAATATTAATGAATTGCCATTGAAAGACCTTAGAAATAATATTGCTTTAGTTAGTCAAGAAGTAGTGTTATTTAATGATACTGTGGCTGCTAATATAGCTTATGGTGCTATGGCCAACGTTTCTCAAGCGGAGATTATAGTAGCAGCTGAATTGGCTTATGTGATGGAATTTATTGAACAAATGCCAAAAGGATTGGCAACTATTATTGGTGAACGGGGAGTAAAATTATCTGGTGGCCAACGCCAACGGCTTGCAATAGCCAGAGCTTTATTAAAAGATGCTCCCATTTTGATTTTTGATGAAGCAACTGCAGCATTAGATACTCAATCGGAGTACAAAATCCAGCAATCACTAGAAAAACTTAAACAAGGACGCACTACTATAATTATTGCCCATAGGCTTTCCACTATCGCTAAGGCAGATCATATTGTGGTTATGGAAAAAGGTCGCATTGTAGAAGTTGGCCAACACGCTAAATTGATGGCAAAACAAGGGGTTTATGCAAAATTATATCAAGCAAACTAATTAAAAATTAACTGCTCATCCATTTTAACTGATATTACGCACACTGATTCTTAAACCTACCCTAACCTAATGCCCTTAAGTTAAGAGAGTTAGGGTAACCACAAGGAATTACCCCTACGAATTATTAATAGGGATAATCCTTTGCTCTTAACTTGGAGGTTAACTTTTTTGCGTAACATAAGTTTTTGAACATGTGATGTATAATGTAAAACATGATTTTTAATTTGCTCAATATATTTTAAAATATTAGAACATATTATAATTGACAAGTATGCACGGTCTTAAATTCTTACATACGGTAATCTAAAATCTTATTTATGTCGAATAAAGCAGAACCCATTAAAATATTGATTGTAGATGATAATGAAAATAATCTTTTTACTTTGCGTACTTTGATTAAAGAATATATTGATGCACATGTGTTACAGGCCCTATCTGGGAAAGCAGCATTAAATTTGTTGTTAAAACATCCTGTGGATTTGGTTATTCTTGACATACAAATGCCGGGTATGGATGGTTTTGAAACTGCAAAAGTTATCCAAATGCGACCTAAAACTCAACATATTCCAGTAGTTTTTTTAACCGCAGCTTATAAAGCAGAAGAATTTCAACAAAAAGGTTTTTCATTGGGTGCTGCTGATTATCTTACTAAGCCAATTGATGCCCCCCAGTTAATCAACCGTATCAAATCTTATATCCGGTTTATAGAGCAAGATCGACAACATAAGCAAGATTTAGAACGTAGAGTCCAAGAGCGAACTAGTGAACTGTTAGATGCTCGCAATGAATTAGAACGGCGAGTTGAAGAACGTACCGCTCAATTATTAGATGCAAAAAATCAAGCTGAAGAAGCTAATATGGCTAAGAGTAAATTTTTAGCTAATATGAGTCATGAATTACGCACGCCTTTGAATGCTATCATTGGTTATAGCGAAATGTTGCAAGAAGAATCGGAAGAATTAGAAGACGATAATTTTACTCCAGATTTAAAACGGATTAGTTCGGCTGGTAAACATTTATTAGGGCTTATCAACGATGTGCTGGATTTATCCAAAATTGAAGCTGGTAGAATGGAGTTATATTTGGAAAATTTTGAGATTAAAACAATTGTAGATGATGTTACGTCCACAGTTCAGCCGTTAGTTGAAAAAAATGGTAATACTTTTAAAGTAATCTACGGAGATAATTTGGGTGAAATATACTCCGATCTGACTAAATTAAGGCAAATGTTATATAATTTTATCAGTAATTCAGCTAAATTTACCACCAATGGAGTTATTAGTTTAGAGATAAAACGTGAAGACGAATGGGTACATTTCAGTATATCTGATAATGGGATTGGTATGACAGAAGAACAACAGGAAAAACTGTTTCGACCTTTTACTCAAGCAGATTCATCCACCACTCGTAAGTATGGTGGCACTGGATTAGGTTTGGCTATTACTCAACAATTTACTAAAATGATGGGTGGTACAATAGAAGTGAAAAGTAAATATGAAGAAGGTAGTAGTTTTGAACTGTCTTTGCCAATTAAAACCATCAAGCCTCCAAGTTAATTTTTCGGTTCCGTATGTTTTACAATTTGTTTATTAGCAAAAATCTCTTTAGCTATTTCTCCAATACCACTAATAGAGCTAACTAAATTAGTTACTTCAAGCGGCATCATAATTAGCTTTTGGTTATCAGCACTAGCTATGCTCTGTAGAGCTTCTATATATTTTTGAGCAATGAAATAATTAATCGCTTGAATATCACCTTCCTTAATAGCTTTAGAAACTAATTCAGTGGCCTTCGCTTCAGCTTCAGCTTTACGTTCGATAGCACCAGCTTCATAAATAGCAGATTCTTTTTGAACTTCAGCTTCTAATATACTAGCTTGCTTCCGAGCTTCGGCCTTTAGAATTTCGGCAATTTTATAACCTTCAGCTTCTAAAATTCCTGCCTCTTTTTGACCTTCAGCTTTAAGGATCATGGCTTGTTTTTCACCTTCGGCTTGTTTTATCGCAGCATATCGCAGTCCTTCCGATTCTAAAATAGAAGCTCGTTTGTTACGTTCGGCTTTCATTTGCCGTGCCATTGAATTAACCATATCTTCTGGTGGCGTGATGTCTTTTATTTCTACTCGTTCTACTTTTATTCCCCAAGGATCGGTTGCTAAATCAATATCTTTTAGTAATATTTTGTTAATTTCATTACGTTTAGATAACAGATCATCTAAATCCATAGAACCCATTACATTTCTAATATTAGTTACTGTCAATTGCATGATAGCTTCATCCAAATCACTAATTCTATAAGTTGATTTTTCTGCATCAAAAACTCGCCAAAATACTACCCCATCAACCGTAACCATAGCATTGTCTTTGGTGATAACATCTTGTCGGGGGACATCCATAACTTGTTCTCGTATATCAATATTATTACTAATTTTTTCTACCAATGGTATGGTAAAACTTAAGCCAGAGTCCAAAGTACGAGAATATTTCCCCAGTCGTTCAACCGTACATTTAATAGATTGTGGCACAAAATGAATGCTTTTTATCAGCAGAAATACAGCCACAGAGAATATAGTTAATAGTATAAAAACAATAATAAATGTTAACCAATCTAATAACATAGTTTAAATCCTACTGCTTGAATTTGGATGTAATGAGTTTTTTAGACCTGACAGGTTTTCAAAACCTGTCAGGTCTGATAAAGTATACTAAACAATTAATCTATAGCTATAATTTGCCATTTTGCCAATTTATCTTCCTTAGTTAATTTAGCCATAGCCGGACTAGTAGAAGGAAGCAGTATATACTCTTTTGATTTAACTTCTATTAAATTAGGCAAAACTCTTTTTTTATATTCCTGTTCCGCTTTAATGCCATTAAAATATATGTGCTTGATATGCTGGTGATCTAATAGGAATGTTTGGAAATCATTTACTATTATTGAAGTATTGCAAATAGCTGAATCTAAACTACCTTTGCGGTCACAAAATTGTAATACATCCCAAATCGCAGTCTTATTATCTATTAAAGCTTGGGTTTTTGCCAGATAATTTATCTTGGAATCAAAATTAAATAGATTACTCATTATATACCAAAACGCATTTCTAGGATGAGCGTAATATTGTTGTTTTTGCAATGATTCTTCACCAGGCATACTACCTAATATAAGAATTTTAGCATTTATATTGGAAATTGGAGGAAAACCGGTTTTCATGGAATTTTAGACCTAAAGAATGGGTATAATTATGGAAATCGGATTACTATTTATGTAATACTTTAATAAGCTAACCAAATAGATACCTAAGAATGTGGGTAGTCACTATCATTAACTTAAGTATTGGAGTCCAAATCTTTAGATTTGTAAGTTTTTTAAAATAGCCATTTGGACTCCAGTTCAAGCCTATTGTTTAAGTGAACCAATACTATCGGTCAATCTCACCAAATACAATATCCTGCGATCCAATAATAGAAACGACATCAGCCAACATATGTCCCTTAGCCATTTCATTCATTGAGGCAAGATGAGGAAAACCGGGAGCTCTAATTTTCATTCGATAAGGTTTATTAGCACCATCAGAAATCAGGTAAATTCCAAATTCACCTTTAGGATGTTCAACCGCTGAATAAATTTCACCTTCTGGTACACAGTAACCTTCACTAAACAATTTAAAATGATGAATCAAACCTTCCATATCATCTTTCATAGCTGCCCGTTTAGGTGGAGCAACTTTATGATCATCGATCATAACTGGACCTGGATTGTTGCGTAACCAAGTAATACACTGTTTGATAATGTGATTAGACTGCCGCATTTCTTCCATTCGCACTAAATAACGAGCATAAGAATCACCATTTATACCAATTGGAATGGCAAAATCTAACTTATCATAGACTGCATAAGGCCGCTTTTTGCGTAAATCCCATTCTATCCCGGAACCACGTATCATTGGCCCAGAGAAGCCTAATTGTAAAGCTCGTTCTGGAGAAACTACCCCAATGCCAACCGTGCGTTGTCGCCAAATTCTATTTTCGGTCAATAAGGTTTCATACTCATCGATATATTTGGGAAACCGGTTGGTAAAATCTTCCAGAAAATCTAATAACGAACCTTGACGATTCTCATTTAACTTCTCCACTTCAGCGTCATTATGCCATTTGGAAGTTTCATATTGTGGCATTTGATCCGGTAAATCTCGATACACACCACCGGGACGGTAATAGGCAGCGTGCATTCTGGCCCCAGTGACAGCCTCATAGCAATCAACTAAATCTTCCCGTTCCCGAAACGCATATAAGAACATAGTCATGGCCCCAACATCCAAACCATGAGTTGCTATCCAGAGTAAATGATTGAGAATTCGAGTAACTTCATCAAACATCACGCGGATATATTCGGCCCGTTCTGGTATTTTAATATCCAGTAATTTTTCTATGCCCATCACATAAGCATGTTCATTACACATCATCGACATGTAATCCAACCGATCCATATATGGTATGGTTTGGTTAAATGGCTTAGTCTCAGCTAATTTTTCAGTTCCCCGATGTAATAAGCCAATATGTGGATCAGCTCTTTCCACCACCTCACCATCTAACTCCAAAATTAGCCGTAACACCCCATGAGCGGCTGGATGTTGCGGCCCAAAATTTAATGTATAATTATGAATTTCTGGCATATTTTTATCCTTTAATCGGTATAACGGTTATCTTGGCGTATCACTCGAGGTACAAGTGTCCGTGGTTCTATACTAACAGGTTCATAAATAACTCGTTTTTTATCTGGATCATAACGCATTTCAACATTACCAGTGACTGGAAAATCTTTCCGCAATGGATGACCTACAAATCCATAATCAGTCAAAATTCGGCGTAAATCAGGATGTCCATCAAACAAAATTCCAACTAAATCGAATGCTTCTCGTTCGTACCAATCAGCAGAATTCCAAATCTGAATTACAGAATCTATTCGAGGTGGTTCACCTTCGGCAAAAGAGCGAACTCGTATCCGTTGATTATTTTTTATTGATAATAAATGATAAACAACAGCATATCTAGGTTTGTCATTGTCTTCTTGATGAATTGCTGTATTAACTCCACGACTAAAACCGGCACTACTAGCAGTCTCAGTTTCCCAATCAGCTTGTTTATATTGCGAATAATCAACTCCGCATAAATCTATCAACTGGGCAAATTCAAAGCGATTGCGTAGAGTTTCACATACCTGAAACAGATTGGCGGCTGCTACTTCGATAGTTAGCTCTTTACGAGCTATTTTAGTCTTAAGAGGAATATCAACGAATCGTTCTTGTAATTCGGTGCTTAAAGTTTCAAGGGAGTTTGTCATAATTCAACTTTAATATCGCTAGGGAGAGTGATTCAACCCATAAATAGGTCGGATTAGTGTATAACCCAACCTAGTTCATGGGAGAAGTGTTAGCTAGTACGAGCAATAGTACCAGTGCGTCTGATTTTTTGTTGTAATTGTAATATCCCATATAATAAAGCTTCTGGAGTTGGTGGACAGCCCGGAATATAAATGTCAACTGGCACAATTCTGTCACAACCACGTACTACCGAATAGGAATAATGATAATAACCACCGCCGTTAGCACAAGACCCCATAGAAATTACCCAACATGGATTTGGCATCTGGTCGTACACTTTGCGTAAAGCCGGAGCCATTTTGTTGGTCAAAGTTCCCGCTACAATCATCACGTCTGATTGCCTAGGGCTAGGCCGAAATACTATACCAAAACGGTCAAGGTCATAACGTGATGCTCCAGCGTGCATCATTTCTACTGCACAACAGGCCAAACCAAATGTCATCGGCCACATGGAACCAGTACGGGCCCAGTTAATAAGCGAATCTGCGTTAGTGGTGATAAAACCTTTTTCTAACAGACCTTCTACTCCCATTCTAATGCTCCTTTTTTCCATTCATAAACAAAACCAATGACTAATATTGTCAAGAAAATCATCATTGCGAAAAATCCGAATAAACCTAAACTTTTAAATACTATTGCCCAAGGGAATAAAAAGGCAATTTCTAAGTCAAACAGGATGAATAAAATAGCCACTAAATAATAACGTACATCAAATTTCATACGTGCATCTTCAAAAGCTTCAAATCCACATTCATAAGGTGAATTTTTTTCAGAATTTGGTTGTCGATTTCCTAAAAGAAAGCCAAGAGTTGGTACGATAATACCTACCACTAACCCTATGACAATAAACAAAAATATCGGCATATAATTTTCTAGCATGGAAATAGCTCCGGTTAGTCAGCCAATTAATACAAAAGGATGATTATATAAGTTTAGAAACTGGATATAATAACTTAATTTAGGAAATTATAACATTTTTATTTAATTTAGTTCAAGCTGGTAATTTTGTAGACAATCTGAAGTTCTAAATTACTTATGGTGTATTAATGTCTGAGGTTATGCACTACGATATAATTTCACATTATAAATGTATATGGAGTTAGCAACTTAAATATTGCCATATATTGCTTCATGTATAGCATTCCCAACAGCTTGATATAGCAAAATATAATTTATGAGTTTTAAAGTGTTATACTGTATTTTTTTAAATAAACTTTGGAGACAAATATGCGTTTTATAAAAGTTATTTTTTGGTTCATATTATTTTTGTTTTATTTTGCATCATCAACTGTTTTGGCTGATGGTAAAATTTGATTAGTTGCTGGGTCGGCCTATGTTAAAGATGGGAATAAAATTGCCATTACTAACCCAACAATGTACACAGGTATTCTTGTTCAATATGATAGAGATTACAAGGATATACTTGCCGTTGATCTTATAGATGGCACTACAACTTCATGGTTTGCCTCAAAATTCACCGATCCAAAACAATATCTAAATATTGTAACTCAAACTAAGGCTTTATTTACAGGTGATTTTGATGAATTAGCCAAGCTAGAGAATTGGGGAACAATTGGTAATTTTGGTGCTCAAGTTGGTGATTTGTTTACGGCTGATATACCTGAATTGGAACGTTTACAGTCAAATACTACGAATGTACAATTGTCTCAATACGCTTATTCAGCAGACTATCATATTGGTGGTTGGCTTTCATTGATAGTTGATGCTGGTAAGGTTGTTTTAAGCACCGTGCCAAGTGATCAGTTGAAGAAAGATGCAAAAAAAGATTTACGTTTTAGAGTTTTGAAAGAAGTGCTAACAAATGAGGTTATTGTTGCTGATATTAGGGGATTGTTAGCAGAGAATAAGGTGAGTGATGCAGTTATAAAGGCAATGCTTGAAATTGGTATGTCAGTCTTCAGAAATGCGGATTTATTTATTTCAAACCAAGCAATTGAAACTGTTAAGGCATCTATTATACTTGAACTTGAATTAAAATATGGTATTAAGGTTGTTGAAACTGGTTTAAAAGGACTTAATCTGGTTGGTTCTACTTTAGAAGGGCTTCAGAAACTTGCTAATTTTCTTGATGCTGGTGGTTTGGCTGTTAGTTATTATTTTGGTGATGATTTTACGGGAGAGGCAAGTCATATCACCTTTAAAGGTATAGATGCTGATCGTCTTGAATTTAGAAAGATGGATACATTGAAGACTGGCGATAAGTGGCCTTGGCATAGTCCAGAAAGAAATTTGGCTATTATGATTAAACCAACTACTGATAGTTATAAAGCTAGTAATGGCTATGTGTGTCGTGATTATGATTATCAATTGTTTTTTGCTGATGATGGTTCCAATAAAATTATTAGGGATGAAGTACTTTGTCGTGGAAATGATGGTATTTGGGTTGATGAAGATGATGTTGGAAAACCTAATGAAGTTTCTGTAAATTCACAGGCAAAACCTCAAGAAATAACTCCACGAATTACTGCTATTTCAGCAGGAGGATATCATACATGTGCATTGACATCTGGCGGTGGTGTGAAATGTTGGGGGCAAAATGAATATGGTGAACTTGGTGATGGTACAACAACAAATAGTTCAATACCAGTTAAAGTAATTGGCTTAGATAGTGGAGTGCAAGCTATTTCAGCAGGTGATGAGAATACATGTGCATTGACATCTAGCGGTGGTGTGAAATGTTGGGGGCAAAATAAATATGGTGGACTTGGTGATGATACAAAAGATAATAGTTCAATACCAGTTAAAGTAATTGGTTTAGATAGTGAAGTGCAAGCTATTTCAGCAGGTAAATATAACACATGTGCCTTGACTACTAATGGTAGTGTAAAATGTTGGGGGTCTAATTTTAATGGCCAACTTGGTAATGGGGTTAGAGATGATAGTTTAATACCTGTTGACGTAATTGGCCTAGATAGTAATAATGTGCAAGCTATTTCAGTAGGTTCTAATTATGCTTGTGCCTTAACTAATATTGGTGGTGTGAAATGTTGGGGTAGAAATTATGAAGGTCAGCTTGGTGACGGCACAGCACCAAACATGAGTTCAATACCTGTTGATGTTAGCGATTTAACCAGTGATGTGCAAGCTATTTCATCAGCAAGTCGTCATGCCTGTGCTATTACAACCAGTGGTGATATGAAATGTTGGGGACATAATTATATAGGTTTACTTGGTGACGGAGTAAATGGAACACCAAAATCTTATAGTTCAACACCAGTTGATGTAATTGGCTTAAATAGTAGTGTAAAAGATATTTCAATAAGTGGGGTTAATACCTGTGCCTTGACTACTAGTGGTAGGGTAAAATGTTGGGGGGGTAATTTGTGGGGAGGGCTTGGTGATGGGACAGAAAATAATAGTTTAACACCAGTTAATGTGATTGGTTTAGATAGCAATGTACAAGCTATTTCAACAGGTGGATTTTACACTTGTGTCTTGATTGACAATGGTAGCGTAAAATGTTGGGGGCGAAATTCTGAAGGCCAACTTGGTGACGGAACAACTACTTATAGTTTGGTGCCTGTAGATGTTAAATGGGATAAATAGCTTGTTTTAGCTATGTAGAACGGGTAAACATATTGTTTGCCCACCAAATAACATAAATCAATTCTAACTTTATCT
>DAOUSR010000179.1 GCA_030627125.1 Thioploca sp. | reverse complement strand
TTGGGACTGCTCAACCAGGACTCTAGTTGCAATCTTTCTTGATTATCAACAGAGAGCGAATTACCTAAAAATGTATAACTTTGTCTAAGTTTTTAGGAGTAGATAGTCCACATCATCAAGCTAGTATTAGATCATTATTGTCATTACCACATAATTTAGAACTAGACACTATGTTATATTATGCTGATAATTTACCTAATAAAACGGATGTTACTAACTATACTCGGTTTGATATTCGCTTAGGTTGGAATCCAAAACATTGGCAATTTAGCTTAGGAGTTCGTGATTTATTCGATAAGCAACGGCGGGAATTTGGTAATAGTGTGAGTGGAAATTATATCCTGGCTGATGAAGTTAGGCGAGCTTTTTATATGCAAATGAAATATTTTTTTTAGGCTCAACAATTTGTTTGGATAAAACCCAAAAAATATACGAAACATGTTGTTATATAATATTTTAAATATTATCAATAACCACTAATTTGTTTAGGACTATCCAGAATTTAATAAAATCCGAAATTAAATCTACCAGGCTTGGACATTCAAGTTTTGGAAGTTATTAAATTTTCATTCCTTAGCGTAAGCCCTATTGACTTTCATTGTATTTTAGAACCCCAAAAATTTAAAATGATCCCAAACTTAAATAGTAAACAAGATATTTCACCTAAAAAAAATATTCTGAATATTTTAGTTATATTAGTTTTATTTATAGTTAGTCTCTATCTTATCAGTTTATATAGCTACCTCCTATTTCACAGTATTGCTGAGTTATTCAGTATTATAGTCTGCTGTACAGTTTTTCTTATTATTTGGAATTCAAAACAGTACATCAAAAATCCATATCTATTTTTTATAGGTATAGCGTACCTTTTCATTAGCATATTGGATCTGCTGCATATTCTATCCTACAAGGGTATGACAATTTTCACAGATTATGATAATTATTCAACTCAATTATGGATAGCAGCTCGGTATCTTGAGGCTTTATCTCTTTGTAGTGGTTTTCTGTTTCTAGCTGCCAAAAAGAAAATTTCTGTGAAACAGATTATGTTTGGATATATTTTTATCACAACAATTCTCATTAGTTCCATATTTTATTGGAAAATTTTTCCTATCTGTTTTATTGATGGCGTTGGCCTTACTCCGTTTAAAAAAATAAGTGAGTATGTTATCTCCTCGATCCTACTTTTTAGTATTTATCTCTTATACAAAAACCGGCAACATTTTGATGAAAAAATCTTTCTGTTGATTGTTTGGTCAATAATTTTCACTATTGGTTCGGAACTCTTATTTACATTTTACATATCGCACTATGGATTATCCAATCTTGTTGGTCATTTTTTCAAAATATTTTCCGTCTATTTCATCTATGAAGCTATTATCGTTACTTGTTTAGTGCGACCATATGAATTGTTGTTTCTGGAACTTAAAAAAAGTGAAAAAAGTCTGATTGATGCTCAGAGGATCGCTAAAGTCGGCAACTGGAATTGGGATATTATCAACGATACTCTTTCTTGGTCTGATGAAATTTATCGTATTTTCAGTTTTCAGCCTCAGGAATTTAGGGTGACTTATAAGCAATTTATAGATTCTGTGCATCCTGACGACCGTAAAAGCATTAATAAAGCAGTAAAATCTGCTCTGGCACAAAAGAAAAATTACAACATTGAACATCGTATTATTCTTCAGGATAAAAGTGAACGTATTGTACATGAAAAAGGCGAAGTGATTTTTAACAAGTATGGCAACCCAATCAAGATGATAGGAACGATAAATGATATAACTACAAGAAAAAAAGTAGAAAAAGAATTAGCAGAGGCAAAAATAACCGCAGAAGAAGCTAGTCAATATAAAAGTGAATTTTTGGCCAATATGAGCCACGAAATTCGAACTCCTATGAATGCAATAATCGGGTTCAGTACATTATTGTTGGGTAGTAATCAAAAACGGGATGATCAAGATAAAATTTCTCTTAAAGATATATCTCAAATACAAAAAATAAATATATCTGCTAAAAATTTATTGATTGTTATCAATGATATTTTGGATTTTTCCAAGATTGAAGCAGGGAAATTGAATTTGGAGATTATTAATTTTGATCTGAGATTAATTACTCATAATTTGGCAGAAATTCTTCAAGCTGATGTTGAAAAAAAGGGAATTGATTTAACAATTAATTATGAATCAAACGTTCCATTTTATTTTAAAGGAGACCCTGGCAGATTAAATCAAATTCTTCTTAATTTTACCAGTAATGCAATTAAATTTACCAATGAAGGTGGAGTTGTAATACAAATTTCAATGGAAGAAGACGTTGATAACAAAGTAAAATTAAAATTCATGGTTATTGATACTGGTATCGGCATCTCCCAAGATAGACAAGATCGACTTTTCAATGCTTTTACCCAAGCTGATGTATCTACAACAAGACAATATGGGGGAACTGGGCTTGGTTTAGTTATCTCAAAACGACTTGTTAGTCTGATGGATGGAACAATTGGTTTTAATAGTAAACTTGATGAAGGTTCTACCTTTTGGTTCACAATTATGTTTGAGAAAGGTAATATTCCTAAACAAGAAGAAAAAATAACAAAATTCTCTGTTACTGGATTGCAAATTTTGTTAGTTGAAGATGTACAATTTAACCAAGAATTAGCTATTGCTATTTTAGACCAACACAATGTTACAGTGGCTAATAATGGACGAGAAGCCATAAATATTTTAGAAAAAAAGAATTATGATCTTATTTTGATAGATATTCAGATGCCGGTTATGGATGGTTTTGAAGCAACTTCAATTATTCGTAATTGTGAATCCACCGTTCTTAACCATGATGTTGTTATTATCGCAATGACAGCCCATGCAACAAAAGCAGATAGAAAAAGATGTCTTGCTAGTGGTATGAATGATTATCTGTCTAAACCGATTGAACCTAATGATTTATTTTCTATAATTGAAAAACTTTTTGGTACGAAAATTAAGGCTAAAATTCCGGAAAATAATAGCGACCTTGAACTTCTTAATATGAAGGCATTCCTAAACCGCATTAATAGCAACGAAAACATGGCAGCTAAATTAATAGGTTTATTTCTTGATAATTATAAAGAAAAACAAACATATATCAGAAAATATATTGATGAAAACAATCCCGTAGAATTAAGAGAATCAGCCCATTTATTTAGAGGTATGCTTATTAATTTTAGTAAGCAAGGTTCTAATTTAGTTAAATATCTAGAAGAAATGGGAAGAACTGGAAAAATAGATATGGAAACAGCCAATACAATTTATAACGATTTGAATATGGTAATGGATCAAATAATACCGAAATTGCAGGAATATAAACGCAAATTTGAAAGTTAGCTGGACGGGTGTTGATTCTTTACACTGTAAAAAATAAAGAGTATAGTAACAATGGTTAAAAACTCATGGCACTCGACTATCAAGTTTTTTTGGTAGAAACAAGGCATGCCTTGTCTCTACATCAAAAGAATTAGAAGAAAATATAAAGCAGAAAATAAATGCAATATACCAACCCTTTACACCCAATCTTAACCAACAAACCTAAACAAGACTGGGGCCGATTATACGGTAGTAGCGCTGGTCTGGCAATCAGTCAAGCTGCCCAAAAAGCTCCTTTAATCGTAATAACTCCAGATTCTCTGACCGCTCAAAGACTACTGGAAGATATTCAATTTTATGCTCAGGAAGAATTGCCTTTATTGACCTTTCCAGATTGGGAGACCTTGCCTTATGATATGTTCTCGCCTCATCAAGATATAATTTCGGCTCGCTTAACCACTTTGTACCATTTGCCCGATATTGAAACTGGGGTTTTGGTATTGCCAATATCCACTTTGATGTATCGGATGGCACCGACTGATTACGTTAGAACCAACAGTTTATTGTTCAGCACTGGTCAAGTATTAAATCCAGAAAAATTACGGCAACGTTTGGAAGCAAATGGTTATCGCTGGGTGGAACAAGTGGTGGGACATGGTGAGTTTTTGCTTCGAGGAAGTATTATCGATCTGTTTCCAATGGGCTGTGAAATTCCCTATCGGATTGATTTATTTGATAATGAAATTGATACCATTCGTAGTTTTGACCCAGAAACTCAGCGTTCTCACACAACTATTGAAGAACTGCGTCTGTTGCCAGCCCGGGAATTACCCTTAAATCCCGCAGCAATCTCGCAGTTTCAAACTCAATGGCAGAAACAATTTACTAATAAACCAACTAACTGCCCAATTTATAAAGATATAACCACTGGTCTTGCTCCCGCTGGAATTGAATATTATTTACCCTTATTTTTCAATACAACCAGCACGTTATTTGACTATTTACCAACCACCAGCACAATTGTTACATTAACTGGAACTTTGGCAGCCGCCGAGCAATTTTGGCAAGAGATTAATGCACGGCATGAACAGTTACGCCATGATATAGAACGGCCAATTTTATCACCAACCAAATTATTCCTACCGGCTAGTGAAGTTTTCGCTAAGTTTAATAATTACCCTCACCTCAAACTCAAGCAGGAACCAACCGAGAAATCCACCGGAGTAAACTTTGCCACTCAATTACCAGTCAGTTTACCAGTTGATGCTCGGACTACCCAACCATTAGCGGAATTCCAAAAATTTTTAGCTGAGTTTCAAGGTCGGGTTTTATTAGTAGCGGAAACTACTGGACGGCGGGAAAGCTTGCTGGAGCTGTTGCGTAAATATGAATTAATTCCAACAATAGTAGATAGTTGGTGGGAATTTATAGCTGCTAAAGCTACTTTGTGTCTGACGGTTGCACCACTAGAACATGGTTTGTGGTTAGAAGAATCGTTGGCTGTGATTACCGAAACTCAATTATTTGGGGAACGGGTTGCTCAACGCCGCCGCCGCAAGCGGAAAATCCAACGGGATGCTGATGCAATTGTACGAGATTTGACCGAGCTTACCATAAATGCTCCTATCGTGCATGAAGAGTATGGCGTGGGACGCTATCATGGCCTGACTACTTTGGCTATCGGTGGTATGGAAGCAGAATTTTTGCAGTTAGAATATGCCAAACAAGATCGGTTGTATGTGCCGGTTTCATCGTTGCATTTAATCAGCCGTTTCACCGGTATGGACCCAGAACATGCTCCGTTGCATAAGTTAGGGACTAATCAATGGGAAAAAGCCAAACAGAAAGCGATCAAAAAAGTTACTGATGTAGCGACTGAACTATTGGATATTTATGCGCAACGGGAAGCTAGAGCAGGCCAAGTTTTTAAAGTTACTCCAGAAGATTATCAAGCTTTTATCCAAACCTTTCCCTTTGAAGAAACGCCAGATCAGCAGGAAGCAATTACCGATGTATTGAATGATATGAGTTCCAGTCGGCCAATGGATCGGCTTATCTGCGGAGATGTTGGATTTGGTAAAACTGAAGTGGCGATGCGGGCGGCCTTGATAGCAGTATTGAATAGTCAACAGGTTGCTATATTAGTTCCAACCACTTTATTGTGTCAACAACATTATCAAACTTTTCAAGATCGGTTTGCGGATTGGCCAATAGTGATTAAACAACTATCACGCTTCGTTTCGCCCAAAAAACAGCAAGAGATTACTGCGGCTATTCAAGCTGGTCAAGTTGATATTGTTATTGGAACTCATAAATTATTAAATAAAGATTTTAAATTCAAGCAATTAGGCTTAGTTATTATTGACGAAGAGCATAGATTTGGAGTGCGGCAGAAAGACCGCTTTAAAGCCTTACGAGCTGAGGTTGATATTTTAACCCTCACCGCCACGCCGATTCCTCGGTCTTTAAATATGGCTCTGGCCAATCTGCGGGATTTATCGGTTATTGCGACTCCACCAACTGGTAGGTTAGCGGTGAAAACTTTTGTTAAAGAATGGCAAAACTCTTTCATTATTGAGGCTATTTTGCGGGAATTAAAACGAGGTGGACAGGTGTTTTTTCTGCATAATAATGTCGATACTATCAACGGTATGGCGGTCAATATTCAAGAGTTGGTGCCAGAAGCACGGGTGCAAATTGGGCATGGCCAAATGCGAGAACGAGAGCTAGAACAGGTCATGCAGGATTTTTATCATCGGCGTTTTAACGTATTGGTTTGCACCACAATTATTGAAACTGGTATAGATATTCCAACCGCTAATACTATCATTATAAATCGGGCCGATAAATTAGGTTTGGCTCAGTTGTATCAACTGCGGGGTCGGGTGGGACGTTCACATCATCGGGCTTATGCCTATCTAATTGTTCCGGCTCGAAAATCTATGACTAAAGATGCTCGCAAACGGATAGATGCGATTGAAGCGTTGGATGAGGTCGGGATGGGTTTTAGTTTGGCCACGCAGGATTTGGAAATTCGGGGGGGTGGTGAGTTGTTGGGCGATGATCAAAGTGGGTTTGTGCAGGAAATTGGCTATAATTTATACACTGA
>DAOUSR010000066.1 GCA_030627125.1 Thioploca sp. | reverse complement strand
CTTTACCTAATCACTCCACAAACTTCCGAACCATTAAAATTTTCTCCCAAATCTCAATGGTTAGATATCACCGACCAACCAATTGAAAACATAAATTTTATCGCCACCTCTTACGATCCAAATCCACATATTTACGTCAGCACCAACGCCACGCAATTCAGTGCCAAAAGACCCACAGTAGATGTCAACATTCGCATGGATTTTGCAGGCGATGAACCAATTGAAAAAAATTATGATGTCTATGTAGCTGTCGGTGCAGTAGGTGCATCAATAGAATCAATGCTATTTCATAACAAACAAACTGGTTTCCAAACCACCTTAACTCCTTACGCAAAAAATCAACGAATAATCCCAACAGATGGCGAGTGGCAAACAATTTTCACTTACTTCTTCAACAAACAAGTTCCACCAGATGATTACTTTATACATGTTGGCTTAATGGATACAGACAATGGTGAACTAGTAGCCGAAGACCGAGTAGAAGTCAATTACAATCCCGATCCAAAAAACTATTATTATCCCGGCATGGAAGGCGGTGTTGCCAGAATTCCTACACCTAAATCAGAATTACCCAGTAACCCTGAACATACTATAACCACAGAACTAGAGACCTACTTGCTAGAAAAAAACGATGATGATAGCGAAGAAGCTAAAAAAATAGCTAAATTAGGAGCAGATGCTACCCTTGATCTAATGATTGCCACCCTAGATCATCGTGGCTTAAAAATGTTTAAAAGAGCTAATGGTATTCTCAACGATATTTCTGGGGCTGGAATCGCTTACATGGATTTTTCAGCAGCAGCTAGTATCGGAGAAATTAACACTAATCAACGTGATATGTTGTTCGGAGTTTATATATTAGGCAGCTTACTAGAAAAAGCCAGCCTATACTCAGTTGATCCAAAAGATTTGGCTGATAGTATT
Source organism: Thioploca sp. (assembly GCA_030627125.1). GTDB lineage: Bacteria > Pseudomonadota > Gammaproteobacteria > Beggiatoales > Beggiatoaceae > DRQV01. The sequence continues at coordinate 14,991 of DAOUSR010000066.1, read as the reverse complement.
AAACGTATCTTTGTTGCCTCCAATGAACACAAGCGGACATTGGCATCGGTAGCAACAGCTGGTGGTGTTTCTTTTCCTACAAAGTTCATATTTGATCATCTTGGATTTTTCTCATTTATGGATGATGAACATGAACTAAAAGTAAAATTACAAGCCTTAATTATTTTCGCTGATGACTTAGAAACTCCTAAGAAAATAATGAATAAAAACAATCTAAAAGATATGTATGCGTGTCAATTTAATGTGCAATCTAAAGGAGTTAAACTTGGAGTTATGCTACCTGATCCCGGACTTTACCTTATTACCACACAAGATCAAACTGATATTTCTGTGAGACAACAAACGATTATTATTGATGGTGCTGATGTCAGTGTGCAATTTGATTATGGTAAAAGTGGCACTAATGAATGGGATTATGACGAAGTAGAGAAATGCCATTATTAATAACTAACATCGCTTTCCTATGCACCAGCGTAACTGCCATTAAATTAAGAAAATTGATTAGGATAATCACAAGGGATTGCCCCTACAAATCAATATATGAAAATTATCAAGTATAATAGAAGATAATCCAAATGGGTTTAGCCAATGTTTAAGATAAACATTACTTGTTTGGCAAATTTAATTACCACTTTTTTCATAACTTATTAAAATTCTTTAATATTATTTTTAATTCAAGCAATGATTAGCTTAAGAAACCATCTTTCCAATATCATACATTCCTATACTTCTAGCAAACTTTTCTGGGTAGCTTATAGTGGTGGCATGGACTCCCATGTGCTGTTACATGCAATAGCAAAGTTGAGAGATTCTGTTAAATTTCAGTTGCGTGCAGTTCATATCAACCATGGTTTAAATCCTCAAGCTGATGATTGGGTTAACCATTGTCAACATATTTGTGCAGAATTAGCAATAGTATGTGAAGTTATACAAGTTCAAGTTCAGCCTAAACCTAGAGAAAGTCTGGAAGCTTGTGCTAGAACTGCTCGTTATCACGCTATATCCCAATTGTTAGGAAACAATGATGTAGTACTGACAGCCCAACATGCTGATGATCAAGCCGAAACTGTGTTGCTACAATTGTTACGTGGTTCAGGAGTGGCTGGTTTGGCTGCTATGCCAGAAAAAAGTAGTTTGGGTGTGGGCTGGTTGGTGCGGCCATTATTGAACTATAGTCGCAGTCAATTACTTGAATATGCTAAACATTTAACTTGGATAGAAGATAGCAGCAATACTGATACTAGATTTGACCGCAATTTTTTACGCCATAAAGTTATACCATTGTTGACTCAACGTAGGATTAATATCAATAAAACATTGGGTCGAGTAGCTCACCATCAAGCAGAAGCTAATGAATTAATTCAAATATTAGCAGCCCAAGATTTACAATCATGTATAGGAAAGCAGTCAGACCAATTATTTTTGCCTGCTTTGACTAAACTTGCACCAATACGGCAACGTAACTTATTAAGATTTTGGCTAAAACAGCTTAATTTGCCTATTCCATCAACCGTCCAAGTACAACATATTATCAATGATGTATTAACTGCTAGAGCAGACCGACAGCCTCTAGTTAAATGGCAAGGTGGTGAAGTTAGGCGTTATCAACAACATATATTTGCCATGCCAAATTTACCACTATTACCTACACAGGATATAAATTGGTTATTTCCAAATCCTATAGAGTTGCCATTAGGTAAACTGATACTTGCAAAAATGCCGCTTGGTGGATTGAATTTACCGATAGCAACTAGGCTACAAATTCGTTTCCGTAAAAGTGGTGAAATTTTTCAATGGCATAACCATCGACATTCGGTGAAAAAATTGTTGCAAAACGCTAAAATTCCGCCTTGGCAACGTCCATTTATACCTTTGATTTATTTAGATAATATTTTAATAGCAATTCCTAATATTGGCGTTACTGATAAATTTGTAGAGCAAGGAAGTGGTTGGCAAGTATCATTGATATTTTAAGTTTTAGCCTTAGTTATGAAGTGCAAATATTTTAAGAATAATGAAATATTATTATAGTATAAATTTCCAAATTAAATATCAAAAAAACTATTCAAGCAATTTTGTAATTTCTAAGGTGAAATAATAATTGCTCAAGAACGTGAAGACCGAATTTATAATGAAATTGTAGTGAATGCTTATGATAGGGAAGAAAGAGCGAGATTACATGAAATGAACATGAATTATATGTATCTAAATTAGAAGGCATTGATATAGCTTCTAAAACTCAGCAAACAATAGAAGATTGGCATTACTGGGTTAAACATGATGAATTTTAAATTTTTTCGATATTTGATGGATAAAATTCAATAATTAAAATAGGTTATCAATGGAACAAATTCGAGGTACTACCATTCTATCAGTACGCCGTGATGGACAGGTAGTGGTAGGTGGAGATGGGCAAGTTTCTTTCGGCAATACGGTTATGAAACACAATGCCCGCAAAGTTCGGCGTTTATATCATAACAAAGTTATTGCTGGATTTGCAGGTAGCACTGCAGATGCTTTCACTTTATTTGAACGTTTTGAGGGCAAATTGGAAAAACATCAAGGCCATTTAACTCGTTCCGCAGTTGAATTGGCTAAAGATTGGCGTACCGACCGTATGCTAAGGCGTTTGGAAGCATTATTAATAGTGGCTGATAAAACAGATTCTTTAATAATTTCTGGTACTGGTGACGTAATTGAGCCGGTAGACTATTTAATGGCAATAGGTTCTGGCGGAGCTTATGCACAAGCGGCAGCACGAGGAATGTTGGACAATACTACTTTAAGTGCTACCGAAATTGTCGAAAAAGCATTACATATTGCAGCCGATATTTGTATTTACACTAATCATAATTTAACTATTGAAACCCTAGATATAACTTGAGGCAGCAATGAGCAACATGACCCCTAAACAGATTGTTAGTGAATTAGATAAACATATTATTGGTCAAAATGCTGCTAAACGAGCGGTTGCTATCGCACTACGCAATCGTTGGCGACGTATGCAATTAGAACCAGATTTACGCAATGAAGTAACTCCAAAAAATATTTTGATGATTGGGCCAACCGGAGTTGGTAAGACCGAGATTGCTAGACGGTTGGCTAAATTGGCTAATGCTCCTTTTATTAAAGTAGAAGCTACTAAATTTACTGAAGTTGGTTATGTCGGCCGGGATGTAGAATCAATTGTTAGAGATTTAGTCGATATGGCAGTAAAAATTACTCGTGAAACAGCTATGGTTGAATTTGAAAATCAGGCTATGGATGCTGCTGAAGAAAGAGTCTTAGACATTTTAATTCCACCACCACGGGATGAAGAAGAAAATTCTGAGGAGAAAAAGCCATCATCAACTCGTCAAACATTCAGAAAAAGATTACGAGAAGGTAAAATGGATGATAAGGAAATTGAAATTGAGTTAAGTGAAGCTCGTATTGGAGTGGAAATAATGGCTCCACCAGGCATGGAAGAGATGACCAGCCAATTGCAAAATATGTTTCAAAATATTGCTGGAGAACGTACTAAAACTCGCAAGTTGAAAATCAAAGATGCAATGAAGTTGCTGAAAGAAGAAGAAGCAGCGATATTGATTAATGATGATGATTTAAAGAGCCAAGCATTAGAATTAGTAGAGCAAAATGGTATTGTTTTTATTGATGAAATTGATAAAGTAACTAAACGAGCTGAAGCAGGCGGCGGAGCAGATGTTTCCCGTGAAGGAGTACAACGTGATCTGTTGCCGATGGTTGAAGGCTGTTCTATCACTACTAAATATGGCATTGTTAAAACCGATCACATTTTGTTTATTGCTTCTGGGGCCTTTCATTTAGCTAAACCTTCTGATTTAATTCCTGAATTGCAAGGACGATTGCCTATTCGAGTTGAATTGAATGCTCTTGATGCCAAAGATTTTGTTAGGATTTTAACTGAACCAGATGCTTCATTAACTGAACAGTATATAGCTTTGATGCAAACTGAAGCAGTGGATATTAAGTTTACTGATGAAGGCATTGAGCGGATTGCAGAAATGGCGTGGCAAGTTAATGAACGGACGGAAAATATCGGAGCTAGACGTTTACATACTGTTATAGAATGCTTATTGGAGGAAATTTCGTTTGATGCTCCAGAAAAAAATGGTGATTCTATAACTATTGATGTTGATTATGTTAACGATCATTTGAATGATTTAGTGAATAATGAAGACTTAAGTCAATATATTTTATAAGTAATTATTTAGATAGGTATATTGGTAAACTTAATTCTTAAAAAATAATTGAAATTTGGGTATTCCTGTACATACACAGGATTACTTAAATTTTAATATAGGTTAGGGTAACCACAAGGGATTACCCCTACAAATTAAATATATATATTACAATATATTGTATTTACATGATTTAATAAAATTATTGTCTTATCAATGCGTAAGTACTATATAAAATAATATGGGGATTTCCCCCCAACCAGCTATTAATTTTCAGCAATTACCTGTACAGTTACAAAAGCATCTACATCTTGATGCAAATGAACCTTTATATCATATTCACCAACTTGCCGAATTGGGCCATCTGGTAAACGAATTTCCTGTTTCGATATAGGAATTCCACCTTCAGTAATCGCTTGAGCAATGTCAGCCGCTCCAACCGAACCAAATAATTTACCTTCAACACCAACCTTACCAGCAATCTCAACAATAATTTCTTTCAGTAATTCAGTGCGTTCTTGAGCTGATTCCAAAACACTTTGTTGGGCTTTTTCAAATTCAGCTCGGCGTTTTTCAAAATCAACCAAATTTTTAGCAGTAGCTAGTACAGCTTTATTTTGTGGAACTAAATAGTTACGAGCATAACCATTTTTGACAACAACTTTGTCACCTAAATTACCTAAATGCTTAATTTTTTCGAGCAGGACTACTTCCATAAATAACCTCTGTGAGAATCTTATTCTTGGTGATTATCAGAAAAAGGCAATAATGCCAAAAAACGAGCGTGTTTAATCGCTGTGGATAATTGACGCTGATATTTAGATTTCGTACCAGTAATACGGCTTGGCACAATCTTGCCAGTTTCAGTAACAAAACCCTTGAGGATATTTAAGTCCTTGTAATCAATCTCTGTAATACCTTCAGCGGTAAAACGACAATATTTTTTACGACGAAAATAACGTGATGAATTAGAATTGTTATTATGGTGATTTTTACGGCGATTATTCATAAAACCTCAATTAGTCGGCAATGTCTTCAATAAGTTCTTTTTCAGCAGCAGTAGCTTCTCTGACAAATGGGGATGGTTCAGTAACAGCTTTTTTCTTCCGAATTATTAAATGACGGATTATAGCATCATTGAACCGGAAAGCTTCATTAAGCTCTTCCATTGTCTCAACATCACATTCAATATTGATTAAAACATAATGCCCTTTATGTATCTTATTGATTGGATAAGCTAATTGACGTCTACCCCAATCTTCAATGCGATGAACATTACCATCACCAATAATTGCTTGGTAACGTTCAATCATTGCTGGAACTTGTTCACTTTGATCTGGATGAACAATAAATACAATTTCATAATGCTTCATAAAACTCCTTACGGATTAAACAGCTTTATGTCTAAAATATAAAATGACACGAAAGCAAGGAATATTTAGAAAAATATTCTAAATAGTATGCTAAATCAAGAATATAAAATATATCTATCATGCTAAAAATTATCTTAAACAGATTATTTTAAATTGATTTTAAATTTCTTAATTTGCATATTTCAATAATAAATATAACAATTGAACATTATAATAAAATTATAACAAAATGACAACTATTTTATTCATGTATTTGGTTTTTATTAGTCGTCGCAATTAGCTTTGCTGTTTATGCCGCTTATCAAACTCATAATATGCAAGCCAGTGGACAGATGGCACAAACTGGTACAATGCAACAACACCTGCAACCAACTGTAAGTTCGATGAGGTCGGAACTAGCTAAAGGAATTAAGACAAGATATTAAGAAAAACGTTGTGTTAAAATACCTTCCAGACCCAATGCTCCTGTAACAATATCCAATGCAATAACCAGGAACTACCCGCCCGTTGTCCAATGACTACGGACAATGAATGATTTGATGAACATCCAAAGGTCGGTTACGCAATACTCCAACGAGCTTACGATGTGAGTCTAAAATTTATCTTAAAATATTATAAATCATGTTACCTCTATATATAATTTTTGCATTGCCATTGACCATCAGTTTTTACTATAGCTATGACAAAGATATAATTTGGTTATTAAGCTCCTTACTATTTTTACTGCTAATACCTCTAGCTACCTTCTCTTTAACTGCCAGATTAAAAAGCAAGTGGATTGCGTTTTCTGCTGCATTGCTATTGTTAGTGCCAGTATATTTATTTGAAATGACTCAATTAGTAGCATTCTATCTACAAGGTGAAGGTTTTACTGAAAGTTTCTTTTTTCATTTCACATTCAACACCGTTCAAGAAACATGGAGTGTATATCCTCTGTTGACAATTGGTATGATGTTAATTTTACTGATTTTTATTGTTGCAATTTATATAAATATCGTAAAGTTTAAATCTCTCCCAATTTACTTAGTTATCATTATTATTGGTATTGTTCCATTATTAGATTCGGCAGTTAAAAGCTTTATGTATAATAGCTTCCTTAAACCAGTTGATACATATGAATTTAATACAACTCAATTGCAGAAACTAGGTCTTAACAGCAATGCAATTATGCAAGAAAAGTTGACTGCTACTTCTGGTAAAAATTTGGTTTTAATCTATCTGGAAAGTTTGGAAAGTATCTATTTGGACGAAACAATTTTTCCAGAATTAACTCCCAATCTAAAAGCTATTGCAACCAAAGGATTATCGTTTAGCAATATGTACCAAACCTCAGGAACTAGTTGGACAATTGCTGGTATAGTAGCATCTCAATGTGGAACTCCCTTGTTAAACAAGAATAATATTATCAATGGTAATGACCTTATGCAGGGTGGTTTTCTCGCTAATGCCACCTGTTTGAGTGATATATTAAATACCGCAGGTTATGTTCAAGAATATTTAGGCGGAGCATCAAATAAATTTGCTGGCAAAGGAGATTTTCTGCAAGATCATAATTACAATATAATAAATGGGTTAGATGAATTGGCATCCAAAGTAGATAACTATAATATTGGCTGGGGAATTTATGATGATTCATTATTTAAAATAGCTGTTAAAGAATACACTCGGCTTGCCAATACTAAGCAACCTTTCAATTTGACTTTACTTACTTTAGATACTCATCATCCTGAAGGTCGTCCATCTCCATCCTGTAAAGCTTATATTCATCAAGATGATAGCATTCTTCATGCCGTTCATTGTACTGATCAATTAGTAACAAAATTCATCAATGAGATATCTCAACATCCAGCGTTTAAAAATACAATAGTAGTCCTATTTAGCGATCATTTGGCGATGCGTAATAGTGCGGAGAAATTTTATCCAAAAGAATATCAAAGAAAGTTATTTTGGTTAATTTTGAATCATGAATCAGGGATTAATTCTCAGCAAGGCACTCATATGGATGTGGCACCAACAATCTTGGATGTTATGGGAGTGAAACATAATGCAGATTTTTTAGCCGGAAATAGCCTTTTAAAATCAGTAGATACTAGTGTTAATATAAATACTCATGAAAGGATACAAGCAATTAAATATGTAAATTCTAATTTTTTTTCTAAAGGTAATTATTCACTTTGTACTGAAGAATATTTAGTAACAGCTCAATCAGAACTAAAACTTGGCAACCAAAATATTATCTTATCTTTTGAGGGAGAAGCATTAAATACAGATAGATTTAAACATGATATTGCGATAATAGCATTTATTGATGATACTGGTAAAATTAAAAAATCTTCCATTATAAATTTGGCTAATTTAGTTAATATTTTACATGCTAATCAACGTGAAACCTTTTTACTTATTAGCCCAAATCGAGAATTACCCTATTGGTTGAATAATGCTGTTGAACCAGATGATAAATCAATATTAGTATTATTTGGCAAATTGTATGGAACTATAACTAATTTAGGGTCTTTTGCTAATTTCCAGCAGATTAACATAAAAAATTCTAATTGCCAAGAATTAATCAAAACAGTGGATCAACCAGCTAGTAAATGCACGATAGATAGTAAATATATTGCTTCATACTCGAATGGAGTTATTACTATACCAAGAGTTATTTCACTTGATGGTACATTTAAAGGTATTTTAAAACAACAATCTCCAGAGCAATTTATAGTGGAATCTTATTCTCATTCAAATTTGCCAATCAATATAGATGAAATGGATCATTGTTATGCTTCCTATGCTGATAGTATTTTAGCTGTGCCTTTTGTGTTAGATGATGGAACCACACATTATTTGAAGATGAAACTAATCTCTGATAAACCAGCAATATTTAAAATAAATGATGCCATATTTAAGGATAATAGCTAGTTTTAAGTTTTAGATTGAGTGTAAAATTTAGGTTGGGTTAGTGGCGGCCGTAACCCAACAGATAAATTAAATGCTCAATAATATTATAAAAATGTGCCTAATTTTATTCTATGCCTAATCGGCAATCGTTTTACCCATAATACCAATTTAGCTAAAACTGAATAAACTGGTTTTAATAGTAAATTAATCCATCTTTTCAATTCTGCTAAATGAAATAAAGCAAAAATAATAAATATTAAAGTGATATGCACCCACCATACCCCTATTATTGGCGATACATCTCCACGTTCTACCCATTTTTTAGCTACATTGAGCAAATTATTGTAGATTAAGTAGATTAAAATTCCCGACACTATTTTAGAATATTGACCTTGACGTGGAGTAGTATGAGAAAGTGGTACTGCTAATAGTGCTAATAAAATTACTGATAAAGGAAAAGATAAACGCCATTGCAGTTCAGCTTGTAAAGCTATTTGGTCTGATAACCATAATTGTTCAGTAGACATAGCATCAAGCTCAGTCCCATTAGAAGAACTAACTAATTTAGGGAGTTTAATTCTATGTTCTTCAAATTTAGTGACAGTATAGTTTAATTTACCATGCTCACTTTCATAACGATGGCCATCAACTAATACCATAAATAAGTCTTTCCCTTGTTGTTCTTGATAACCTTTGTTAGCAACTAAAACTACTTGTTTTTTAGGTAAATTAGCTTGGATAAACAATGTTTGCATATCTTTTCCTTCAATTTTTTCTACATAAAAGATACCATTGCCATGATTAAACTCTTTGAAACGGCCAGCAGCAATTCCTCCAACCTCAGCCGCCGATTTTAATTGGACTTGCAATACATCCTGTTGTTGTTCAGCCCAAGGTGCTAAAAATAAAGATAATATTCCTATAATAATGGAGAATATAAATCCAAAGCCAACAATGGTATAAATTGGTACTGGAATTCCACAAGATGCTAATGCGGTTATTTCATTATCTTTATATAAACGTCCTAATGCTAACAATAAGGCTAAAAAAAATCCTAATGGTAAAATAAGTATTAAATCGCTTAATAGTTTTAAACCTAATAATTGAAAGATAAATTCGGCTGGTATAGCACCTATAGAGGCTTTTGTTATATAAGCCATAAAACGATGACTAACATAAATTAGTATCAATAATGAACTTAACGCTAATAATGTGTATAATATTTCTTTAAATAAGTAACGACTAATAATCAAGAATATCACTCCCTTAATTGTGATTGATAATACTATAACCATTAACTAGAATAATATATTCTACACCATTAATCATCATTGAAAATAAATATGGAATTTAATGTTAAAAGCGTATTACCAGAAAAACAACGCACTGCTTGTCTTATTGTCGGTGTATATGAAAACCATAGTTTATCCGATGCGGCCAAACTGATTGATGATGCAAGCAAAGGTTATCTATCTTCTGTATTACAACGAGGAGACTTAGTAGGTAAACTAGGTGGAACTCTATTATTGCACAGTGTGCCTAATATTACAGCTAAACGAGTTTTACTTGTGAATTGTGGAAAGGATATAAATGCTAACCAATATCGTAAGATAATTATTGGTGCAATGGAAGCCTTGCATAAAACTGGTTCGGCTGAAGCTGTTTGTTATTTAACTGATTTGGACGTTAGCGAACGTGATACTGCCTGGAAAGTTAAGCAAGCCGTTGAATTAACTCAAGCAACCTTATATATTTTTGACCAATTAAAAACTGAGAAAGACAAGCGTAATTTGAGTAAAATGGTGTTTAACTCCAGTTCTCAACGTGATATAGCTAAAAAAGCTTGTATAGAAGCTAAGAAGATCGCAGATGGAGTTAAATTAACCAAGGATTTAGGTAATCTACCTAGTAACATATGCACTCCTACCTATTTAGCTGAACAAGCAAAAAAATTAAGCAGTTTACATCCTAAATTAAGCTGTAAGGTTCTTGATAAAGCCAGCATTAAAAAAATTGGTATGAATACCTTATTAGCCGTTGCTCAAGGTAGTAACGAGGCACCCAAATTAATTACTTTGGAATATAAAAACGGTGGTAAATCAGCTCCAGTAGTATTAGTTGGGAAAGGAGTTACGTTTGATTCTGGTGGTATTTCCATCAAACCGTCCAAAGATATGGATGAGATGAAGTATGATATGTGCGGTGCTGCTTCGGTATTTGGTGTTATGTCAGCAGTAGCAGAGTTACAATTGCCAATCAATCTGATAGGAATAATTCCTAGTGTGGAAAATATGCCTAGTGGAACTGCTATCAAACCGGGCGATATCGTTACTAGCTTATCTGGGCAAACAGTTGAGATTCTTAATACTGATGCGGAAGGCCGATTAATTTTATGTGATGCTCTCACTTATGCGGAACGATTTAAACCAGATGTAGTAATTGATATTGCTACTTTGACCGGGGCTTGTGTAATTGCGTTAGGTGGTCATGCTACTGGTTTATTGGGAAATGATGAACCGTTAATTGATGCTTTATTGCAGGCTGGTAAGGTTAGTGGTGATCGGGCTTGGCAGTTACCGTTATGGGATGATTATCAAGAACAACTTGAAAGCCCATTTGCGGATATGGCTAATATAGGTGGACGTGAGGGAGGTACTATTACAGCTTCTTGTTTTCTATCTCGTTTTACGAAAAAATATCATTGGGCTCATTTAGATATTGCTGGTACTGCATGGTTGAGCGGCAAGAATAAAGGAGCTACTGGTCGTCCGGTATCTTTGTTAGTTCAATATCTTATTAATCGTTTAGGCTGAGCAATTCTTAATTAAATGTAAATATCAAGCTTTTGCATTGATATAATACATTTGATTGGAAAGTGCTTATGTAGGGGCAATCCCTTGTGGTTGCCCTTGGTTTAAAGGTTAGGGTAACCACAAGGGATTACCCCTACAAATCATTATGTATTAGGGCAACCACAGGGGATTACCCCTACAAATCATTATGTATTAGGGCAACCACAGGGGATTACCCCTACAAATAAATGCTTTATATAGGGGCAAATCCTTTTTGCATTATGTATTAAACAGTTGACTTTTGAAGTATTTTTAAATAGGAAATTAATATGATTACAAAAATACCTCTCTTTTCTATATTAGCTTTATTAGTTGCAGCCTGCGTTACAGTTAATGTTTATTTTCCAGTTGCTGCTGTCGAAGAAGCTGCTAATAAATTTGTTGGTCAAGTTTATCAAAAATCTACTCCAGCACCAGACCATGAACCAGTTCCAATACCAGATGATGATATTTGGGAATCAAAATCTCCTACCAGTGGTATACCATTGCAATTAGTTAATGTATTTATTTCTCCCGCCTATGCTCAAATTAATATAGATATTTCCAGTCCACGTATTCAAATTTTACGAGATAATATGGTAGCAAGACACCAAATGCTTAAACATGGATACGATATTGGTGCAATAGGTATAACTAATGATGGCTTAGTTGTTTTACGTGATTCTAATGAAGTATCATTCAAGAATCTTCCTAAAATTAAACGCTGGATAGAGGAAGAAAATCAAGAACGGTTAAATTTATATAAAGAAATAGCATTAGCAAATGCTCATCCAGAATGGGAAATAGATATTCGCACTACTTTTATTAGTCGTTGGATAGAACTTGCAGAATTAGGTTGGTGGTATCAAGACATTAAAGGTCAATGGCAACGTAAGGAATGATGCTAGTTATAGCAATTCTTAATAAACTTCAATATAAATATCAAGTGGTTAATTTGTATTGATATAATTCATCCAATTGGGATGTGTTATATATATCGACATGTCTCGTAGTGATAGAAAATTTTAAAAACTATAGTAATATCTTGACAAATATTTTTTATTTATGCTACCTTAACTTATGTAAGAACGGTTATCGTTAACTTGACTTACATGCTTGAATAAAGACAATTCTTGGGTTATAAAATCTTAACTAAATTAAAAGGTTAATAAAATGCGAGCTAAAATTATTATCGTAGGATTCATACTAAGTAGTTTTAGTATTGTTGTAAATGCTGCCGTTACAGACACAGAATGGAAAGTTGGAACTGAGTGTTTGGAAGCTTCTGGATTGCCGCCTCATAAATTATTGTGCATGGCGGTTGATAAGAATGAAATGAAATCCATAATGCGAGCTGGTTTTATGATTGGTACAAAAACTCGGCAAACTTGGTGTAGCCTAATTGACGAACTTGGACTTCAAGCTTCAGCAGAAGATGCTCGTGGTAAAGAAGGTATGGCAGAATGTGCTGCTAACGGTGACTATGAACTTGCTTTTGCCCGGGGTGGTGACGTGGTGCGTTGTATGACCGAGAAAGTGTTCGCAGATTACAATCAATGGGGACTGTTAGCTACCCATTTGTATTACTGTGAAGAGTTGAATAGTAGTGGTGATTGCGTTGCGGCGGTTGAAATAGCTAAAAATCTCAGAGGCAAGGAACCTAATTGTAAAATGACTAGTAGTCTGTGGAAATGGTCGCAAAAATTAGATTATGTGAGATCATCACTTGATTCTGTTTATAATAAACATTGCAGTGTAAAACCAGTCGACATGTTATCTTACTGTGAATCAGTGCTTAAAGATAAAAAACAATGCGAATCTTTGTATACCACAAAATAGCTCATTCACCAATTGATGTTATGGAATGCTGGATTTTAAGATTTATCAAACTAAATTTTGTAATCCAGTAATTAATTTTAACCTCAATTATTAAACTTAGGAAAACTGATTATGAAAAAGCTTTTGATTAGCGGAATTATAGCAATTTTTGCTATGCAATTGGTTCAAGCAGCAACAATTTGTGATGCTAAGATGTCGCTTGCTGAGGCTCGTTTGAATTTAATGATGATGGTAATGTCAACTGAAAAAATCGAGCAGGATGCTTTAAAAGCAGAGATTGATGCAGCTAGTATAGGTCTTGAAAAAGCTATGACTGCTATGCTTAAAGATGAGAATAAAACTGATGACGTTCAGCTTACTACTTTACAAGATACTTGGGCTGCGTTTAAAAACACTCGTGAAACTGAAATTGTTCCGGCAATCCGAGCTGGTAATAACGATAAAGCTATAGCTATAGCCACTGGTATTCAAGGAGAACGTATGGAAATTATGAATAATGTAGTCCAAGCTCTTAACGGAGATAACTGTGATTAAGCAGTATAGCAATTCTTAATTCTTAATGAAATTCGATATAAATATCAAACTCTTAATTTATATTGAGAAATGCTATACATGAGCCATTAAGTTAAGGGTAAAGGGTTGCTCCTACATATTGATTTGTAGGGGTAATCCCTTGTGGTTACCCTGTTACACCTTACCAATTTTCTTAACTTAATGGCATTGTTTGTAGATTGTAGGATGTTATGAATACGCATCCTACATTTATAATTAAAAATTTCTCCATAATTCAGGTTTAGAAAAATATTTTAACAGAGGAAGAACTATGATTCAAAATACATTAATTAAATTTGCGATTGCTTTGCTTATACTATTTACAGTTACAGCGTGTTACGAAGAAATAGAAGGACAGATTGCTGTTAATGCTTTTCTGGAAGAAATGAGTCCTGAGTTAGCTAGAAAGATTAATAAAATTAAAGAAGAAATTCTTCTCACTAAAGAAAAGATTAATAAATTATCTGAATTGAGTCGTAAACACCCAAATTACACTGGAAAAATAGAGACTTCACGTAGACAATGGGAAGTTCTGCAAAACAAATTGCAACAAAGTTTACAAGAAATTAGAGATGTAGTGGAAAGCACCTATGTTACATATGAATTAGATAGGATTCAAGGTGGCAATCAATTCAATAAAATATCTGGAAAATTATTGTCTTCTGCTGATTCAGTATTGGCTGACGCTAGTATTACCAAAGAAGCGATTGAACAAGCGTTAAATGAAATAGAAGACCAAGCTTTGCCATCGTTAAATAATGTTAATGAAAGTTCATCTGATATTGATAAACCAGATAATACTTTTGAGTCTGAAACTACTCCTGTTGAAATTATAAGAAATATTGAACCTCCTGCATCTATTTCTTGTGATACTAAGGCATATCTGGTTGACGCTCATTTGAATTTAATGATGATGATAATTACAACAGATAAAACTGAGCAATTTTCTCTCAAGCTAGAAGTTGATAAAGCCAGTGCCGATTTTGAAAATGCTATTAATAATCAATCCACCGCTTTGCAAGAACTTTGGATTGCGTTTAAAAATACTCGTGAAACTAAAATTATTCCAGCAATTCAAGCTGGTAATAATGATAAAGCCCTAAAAATCGCCAATGGCATTCAGACCGAACGCATGAATACCATGAATGATATAATTCAAACTCTTAGTGGAGCTAGTTGTGATTAATCAGTGAACTCTTGCTTTAAACCGCCAAACCTACTAAGTAGAATTAGTTATGATTAAGGAGCAAGCTCCCTGGGCTATGAAAAAAGCTCACAGCTTTTATATAATAGATTTTG
>DAOUSR010000031.1 GCA_030627125.1 Thioploca sp. | reverse complement strand
TTTTAATCACCGTTGTAGGAGTCGTATGGTTCAAAGAACCTGCTACAGTTATTAAAATTGTTTCTATTATTCTAATTGTAGTAGGAGTAGTTGGATTAAATTTGGAAAATGGCGGTTAATAATTTAGTCTAAAGTTCTATATTTGGCTTTATAAATTAATATGACTTACGCATTTAATAAAATATAGTTAAAGGCTAGTCCTAAATAAAGTAGTTGTGTAACTCTGAAGATATTTATATAACAAACAGTATATTACTTTATTTAGGACTACCATTATATTGTTTTATATCTTTGGAATCAATCAATATTTTTAATCAGTTTTTTAGTTATTCTAAATGTTTAAGCACCCAAAACCATATTATTGAAACAATGAAAGATAGCAGTAGTAACCCAAATATATTGTGAAATTCACTATGCAATAAAGATTGTGGTAGTAGATACATCCAAATAATAATTTGCAAAGCCATAATAGGAATCACTATACTTATGAGAAACATAATAATTGTTAAGCCTATATAAGATAAATCAGAGATTCGCCAAGCCGATGTTACAGAAACTATTGAAGCAAATGATATCATCCACCCATAATTTACTGGTATTATTATGAACATGAAAAAATAGAAAGTAAGAACTAAAGTAATATATGCATGTAATTGTTGTTTCAGAAATATTTTAACCATATTAAGCATTGCTATATTATGAATAAGAAAATCCTTTAAGTTGATTTGACAAAGACCTATTCAGTAACATCTATCATTGGACTATCTAAACGCAATAATTCTTCTGCTCCTAAATCTTTTCGCCATGGTTTTTGTAATAACCATTTACTTAGCAATAATAAAGTACGAATATAACGTGGTGAACGTAACATATCACGCACTTGTTCATAAGCTTTGACTTGTTTAGTAACTATTTGTAAACCTAATGATTTGTTTTGCAGTTGAGCTGGTTGTAAATTGCTAGCAAACACATCCCAATCCACAGCTATGATTAATACACTATTGATCCATTTAATTTCTCTTTGCAATTTCTTATAAGAGTTTCGGGAAATAAAAGATTTATATAAATTCAAACCAGAAAGCAAGTTGCGTGAAGCTAACCGCATTTGATGAACACCTTCGCTATCTTTACCGTATAAAACCATATCTTCATTAGATTGTAAATGTTGAAGATAATGCCAAATAATATGGATTAAAGTTTGTTCAGCAGTCATGTCCGAATTAAGATCAACCAAACCAGCCTTATAAAACTGTAGTGGTTGTGGTTTACACAGTGCATATCCAAGGGCAGCTTTACTCTTATTTTCAATGGTAAACGGTATGTCATCCAATAAGATCAAAGCAACCTTATACAATGTCACAGCAGAACCAGATTTAAGTTCCAATTCTATTTCATTAATTGGCTTACTATTGGTTGCTGTTTTTACTTCACCTTGATCAAGTGCTATTTCAATTGTACTATTATCTACTGTTATTAACCAAGTTATACGATTGAATTCAGTAGTAAATATCGGTTGAATACTGGTAAAATTTGCTGGTAAATAGGCTAAAGCTTCAGCTGGAATCTGTTCATAATTTGGAGTATCACCAATTATGCTAGTTTCCCATTCTTGACGTGTGTGTAAACCTCCTAAAGCATTACCAGCAGTTTTCAAAGTTTGAATTCTTTCATCTCCAATATGACGAATTCTAAATCCAATTTTATTTTGCAATAAATCATATTCTACAGTGTCAAAATAAGTACTATGCAAAACTTGAGAATCTGTTGGTTGTAATAATAATGGATGTTGCTTGACTTTATCAATATATTTAGGGTCAAGTAATAATTTTAGTTCTGTTTCAATCATTTTATAATCCGGCGTTAGGGAAAGAGTTTTAAACTTCAAACTTTGTTCCAAAATAAATTAATTGTCTGAGTCTGAATTTTCAAAATATAAATGGATATCTAAATAGGGCAAGTTCATAAGCTACATAAATTGCCATTAACTCAATGATGATACTATATCATACAATATCCTATATCATAATCAATTATTTGTATAACTTAGCTTAATATAAAGTTTACTTTAAATAAATCAATTACTCATACAGTTTTTTTACTATGATTAAATAGCATAAAATATATATTAAATTTTGCAATAAGCCATTAACATTGTAAAATAGCGTTAGAGTAATATTTATTTGCTCAAATTTATTATTTTTAACCCATCCATAACTTAGATTAAGGGAATTTTATTAATGAATACTGTTTTAAAAACTTTAGGTATTAGTTTAGTTGCAATTGGTGGTTTAGCTATTAGCAATGTAACAGTTGCTGCTGATGGTGGAGCATTATATACTTCCAAATTATGTGCTACTTGTCATGGTGCAGATGCCAAAACTCCAATTCAACCAATTTATCCTAAGTTAGCTGGGCAAAATGCTGAATATTTGATTGCTCAAACTAAAGATATTAAAGATAAAAAACGTACTAATGGTCAAACAGGAACTATGGTTCCTTTTACAATGTCCCTTACTGATGATGACATAAAGGCCATCTCAGAGTGGATTGCTGCCCAACCAACTCAATAAGTTGATAATTCCGTGCATAATTTCTATGCACGGATATTCTAAATATCAAGTCTATGAAAAAATTTGTTATAATAGGTTTATTAATATTTAATACTGTTCATGCTGCTGGGGATGCAATAGCGGGTAAAGATAAAGCAATTCATTGTATCAGTTGTCATAATATAGATGGCAATAGCATAATTCCAATCTATCCAAAGTTAGCTGGACAACATGAAATGTATCTTATCAAAGTCATGAAAGCTTATCGAGATAAGATAAGAGATGTTCCTTCGATGTATACTATAGCAAAAAAATATTTTAATAATGACAATGATATTGAAGATTTAGCTGCTCATTTTGCCGCTCAAAAACCTGATTCTTGCATTGAACCAACTATTGAAGTAACAGCTAATAAAATTGAATCTTGTACAATATGTCACCAACCAGATGGCAATAGTGTTCTACCTTTTTTTCCAAAACTTGCAGGCCAACATAAAGAATATTTAATCAAGGCTATGCAAAATTATAAAAATGGTAGTAGACGAGACCCGCAAATGTCTCAAATGGCTTTATTGTTTGGTGATGATAGCAACATAGAAAATATTGCCACTTATTTTGCGAATCAAAAATCTAATACTTGTGAATAGTACGTTAAATAAATAGTAACTAGGATATTTTAAATAGGAAAATTATTATGAATAAACTGTATAAATATTGGTTTGTCTTATTGTGGTTGCCAATGAATATTTCTGCTGCTGTGTTATGTAGTGACTTACAATCTTTACAAACTTTTAAAGAACAAGGTAATTATAGAAGTGCATTACAATTGATGGGAAGTTGCCTAACGAAGATAAATCCTCAGCCATCAACCGATGATTTATTGGTTTTAGACGAAATAGTTAATCAGGTATTAATAGCAGGTAAACTACCATTTGATGCCAGTTATCGAAATTTTCAAAGTGTTATCAAAAATTACTATTATTTAAAAGATTTAAAATTTAAATTTGCTGATTATTTTCAACGCCCGAAAGCTAAATTATTCGCTAAATTATTCGCTAAATTACTTACTGGAGAAAAGTATTATTTTTACTATGATACTGGACGTATGTTGTCATTTTCACGCGGAATGGCTTTGACTAATAATGCTATTTTGTGGAAAAATCTCGCAGATAAATCCCAACGTTTAGCTTTCGAGAAAATAACTAGTATCGCATTGATTTATGAACGAGGTTTATCCTTAACTGGTTGGAAGTTACGAATTAATAAACATAAAGAGATTCGATTGTCTGGAGTACCTGAAAAAGCTGTAACAACTTTGGCACAAACAATAATTTATTTTATTAATTCTAATCGGGTTGAGGCAACACCAATAAAATTAACCATACCAGAGAAGGAACAAGCTATTTTAGCTGGTTGGATTACTTTGTGCGGTAATCAAAATACCAAGCAGCCACCAATAACCGCATTACAGTTATTAGATGCGTGTTTATCTAAGTTTGTATCTAATTGTAATAGTTTAAAAATATCTCAAGCAGATAATACATTATTAAAACAATTAATAACTCAAATATTTTCTCAGCCTGATAATAAAGCAGATGGTTATCGTAATTTTAAAACAGTGCTTTCCACCAGTTTATTTCGTGATCTAAGTTTCAAATTTGCTGGTAAAAATTTAAGTACTACTATTAAATTATTTCAATCAGCTCGTGATAAAGATGAATCCTATCAGTTTTATTATGATACTGGAAATATCTTATCTAATTCCAGAGGAATTGCACTGACAAACAATGCTATTATTTGGAAAAACTTATTGGCTAAATCAATTGATTGGAAAAATATAGCTGGTTCTACTCAACGGTTAGCTTTTGATGAAATTTTTGAAGTCAAGTTGGTATCAGAATTAGATTTTAAATCTGTTACGAATTGGAAACTTAAATTAAATGGAACTGAGGATATAATACTATCTCAACTTACTGATAAAAATGCTGAATTATTTGCATCGTCTATAATTTATTTCATTAATCTTGCTGCTGGAAAAACTTTAAAATTACAAGTAATGTAATCATGGAATATTTTTTACAGCAGAAAAAATTGATGACTTATCTACTTAAGTTAATATTCAACTAAGTTAATATTCAACTAAGTTAATTAAACCAAATGGTTATTTTAACTCTTTATGACATTAAGAGCTGATAATAATTTTTTGGTTTTTTCAACTAATGAGTTGTCACTTTCTCAATGGAAAAATATTGAAGTAGTGGAGGAGATGCTGAAGTTTTTTTGCGGAAATCTGCTAGATTTTTAAATGAAATGAAATTTTCTGGAGTAAAATTGCAAATTCTAACTGTTGCGATAACAGCCTCTGGCATATTGGTGTGAAAATATTTACTGGCAAATATAGGAATTAAGTAATATAGGCAAGGGTAAACCTTACCTATAAAATAAGTTAAAATACATAGTTTAAAAGTTGGAGCTTTGAGAATTAACCTTTAATTAGTCCATAAAGCGATTACAACTAGGAATCCCAATTACAACAAATGCGGTTAATCCAATAAAAAGATTGCTTATTAACAATAGTTAATAATCTTCGTAATCAATTAGTTATTAAAATAACTAATCCAAAAATTAATCCTGAAATATTATTTTGTTTCGGAAAGTTCCCCAATTTGTACAGTCAAACTTTGCTGAACTTTCTTCTGAGCAGCAATTTGCTCGATTTTATCATTTTCCATCCAAGCAAATACCGCTAAACAGATACCAATCACGCCTAAAAATACGATTACATGTCTCATAATAAATTTTCTATTTATAAAATAAGTGAAAGATTGTAAATTGTTCTATGCTCAACTAGTTTATATATCTATTTGATTTAACTTACTGTTTATAACATATATAATTAAAAAAAAGATTTAACTAACTAGTCTGAGCTATTGATTATTGATAATATTAGTATATTAGTATATTCTTAACTTGGTATACATTAAAGCATAAATTTGTAAACTGTTTATGTCTAAAAAATACTTTTTTGTTAGAAAATATGTCTAATCAAGCTCTGTTTACATTCTATTTACAATTAAATCTATTTTTATGACAAACCGACCTGATCACGCTCTTATTGTTGATGATGATTCAGAAATCCGTAATTTATTACAAAATTATTTGGAAAAAAATAACTTTCGGGTTACAACAGTTAATAATGGTAAAACTTTATGGAAAATTATAGATGAAAAACAAGTAGATATAATAATATTAGACTTAATGTTACCCGGTGAAGATGGTTTAGAAATATGTCGTAATTTAAGTGCGCGTCATAACACTCCTATTATCATTGTCAGTGCTTTAGGAGAAGAAACGGATCGTATTATTGGATTGGAAATGGGGGCAGATGATTATTTGCCCAAGCCATTTAATCCAAGAGAATTATTAGTACGAATAAAAGTTGTTCTACGCAGAAGCCGTAGTTTACCCGGTAATGATGAAATAGAAACTAAAACAAATTTATGGTTTGCTGACTGGATGTTAAATTTAGCTACTACTAATTTAAATTCACCACAAGGAGTAGTAATTCCTTTAAGTGCGGGAGAATTTAGGTTATTACGAGTATTTTTAGATCACCCTAAACGAGTATTGACTCGAGATCAATTGTTAGAATTGAGCCAAGGAAGAGAAGCATTGGCTTTTGATCGAAGTATTGATGTGTTAGTAGGTCGTTTACGAAAACATTTAGGGGAAAATGCTAAACATCCACAAATTATAAAAACTGCTCGGGGAGCTGGTTATATATTAACTTCAGAGGTAAGACCAGTATGAAACTCTTGCCTTCATCCCTATTTGGACGGTTAGTTTTAGTATTATTGCTTGGATTGTTATTCGCTCAGATTTTAAGCACCATAATTTTATTCAAAGATCGCCATTGGCAAATAGCTAAATTACAAGAAAAACACCTAACTTTACACATGATCGAAATCATCCGCACGTTAGATTCTTTACCTAAATCAAAACGAGATGAATTATTATTAATCCTCAATACCTTACATTTACAAGTTTCTTGGCAAGCAAAACCATCTAGTGATTGCGTACCGGGTAACTATAATCCTAACCTAGAATATATTGTTGCTTACTTAAATTTTAAGATAGGAAAACGGGATTTATGTATGGTTGAAGAGGAAATTTATCCTACCAGTAACTTACTGAGTATTTTAGGTTTAGAGATACGGTTACATCAACCTTTTTATGCCAATATTCAATTACAAGATGGGAGTTGGGTTACATTTGAGCATACTCATCCAATTCAAGAAGATATAGCAACTCCTTGGCGATTAATATTATCTTTAGTTGTATTGTTAAGTGTTGTATTAAGCTTATCTCTATTGGCAGTACATTGGGTTACTCGTCCGTTAGCATTTTTAACTGAAGCTGCTGAACATTTAGGGCGTAATATTCATCATAAACCGCTATCAGAAAATTGCCCAATTGAATTACGCCTAGCTATTCGAGCTTTTAACCTAATGCAAATTAGACTAACTCGTCATTTTGAAGAGCGAACTAGAATTATGATTGCAATTTCCCATGATTTAAAAACTCCTATCACCCGTTTAAGATTACGCTTAGAGCAAATTGAAGATAATCAACCTTATATAAAAGATTTAGAAGAAATGCAGACTATGATAGATGGCACTTTGGATTTTATGCGAGGTTTAGATAGTACTGAAAAAGTTCAGCCCTTAGATATTTTGGCTTTATTAGAAAGTTTGCAAGCTGACTATGAAGAAATGGGTATATCATTGCAGATTAAAACAGATTACATTCCCCCGCCTTATCCAGCTGATCCTCAGGCTCTTAAGCGTTGTTTGGTTAATTTGATAGAAAATGCTCATAAATATGCTCAACAAGTAACGATTAGTCTGAAAAAACAAAACAAACAATTATATATTATAATTGCAGATAGAGGACAAGGTATTCCTGATATAGCTTTAGAAACTGTATTTGAACCTTTTTTTCGGTTAGAAAAATCTCGAAATCGGAAAACTGGTGGTACTGGTTTGGGATTAAGTATTGCAAGAAATATAGCTCGATCTCATGGTGGTGATGTAATTTTGCGTAATCGGGTGAAAGGTGGACTAGAGGCTATTGTTAGTTTGCCGTGTCAGTAATAATCATCTTAAGTTCTGATGTTACACACTAAATTTCTAAATAGTACATTTGAATCGACGAATCCCAAATCAAGAAACTTTACGCTCAGAAATTGTATCCATCAATTCAATCTTGACGCAGTACTAGTTCTAAATAAAGTAGTAGTTGATTCATTAATCAATTGATTCTAATTTTAAACCATTACCACTACTTTGTTTAGGACTAAAATGAACGATAAAAATTGATTCTCCACAATGCATAATTATAGTTAAAACAACAACTAATTTTCTCGTACTACTCTGAATCCTATCTTAGAATCAGTTTCATTAGGACTAAACTTATTTCTTTTTGTAGTACGCAACTCTCTTTCATAACTTTTATAAGAACTACTCCGTGCTACGAATTTAAGACAATTTCCTTGATCCCATTCCCATATGTTACCAGTGTTAGGAGCATCTTGATAATTAGAACGAAAACAAGTAAGAGTCCACTCCATAACATTACCAATCACATCATGCAGACCAAATTTATTCGCTTTAAAACTACCAACCGGAGATGTCTGACGTCCATCCCATTCACTACCACAAATTGCACAATTAGCATAATTTTTCTCCAATTTATAGCCCCACCAATAAGTAGTTTCTGAATTAGCAGCAGCAGCATATTCCCACTCTCTTTCACTTGGTAAACGATAAGTATAACCAGTTTGCTCACTTAACCACTCGGTATATGCAACCGCATTGTACCAAGAAACATTAATTACTGGCCGTTTACCTCGTCCCCAATTATTATCGTCTGGCAATTTCTTTCCAGTAGCTCCAGCAAACCAATCATATTCTTCAAATGTTACTTCATATTTACTAATAGAAAAATTGTCTAATTTAACCTTATGTTGGGGCCGTTCATCAGAATAAGGTAATTTACTACCCATTTTAAAAGTACCACTTGGTAACTTAATCATCAATGGCCCAATTGGTATTGTTTTCAATTTATCACGATAGATTTCCATGGTTTTTATTTTTTTAGTTATTTTTTTGCCAACAGATTTATCATGTTTAGTAGTATTAGTGGATATAGATGACGATGGAACAGACGGTTTTGTAAACATAGATGCAATTATAATCCCTAATAAAAGTGCTAATATAGCAATAACACTAGCTACGATAAATAGCTTTTTATAGTTATTAGGTGAATCTGCTTTGGCTGTTTCCAGATTTTTTTGTCTTTCCATCATTGATCTAGCTGCATCTCGTTGTACTTTCAGTAATTCAGCATCTTTTTGAGCTTGTTGTTTGACAGAAACTAATTCTTGTTTTAGGGTTGACTGTTCCTCTTCTTTTTTCTTAATAAGTTTAGCTAATTCTTGTTGTAATTTTTCGTCATTAGCTCGACGTTCTTTAACTATAGTAGCTGCATGTTTATTGGCTTGTTGTTTTAAACGATTAAGTTCCGCTCTGGCACGAGTAAGTTGTTCGATTTGAGCCTGAGTTTTATTTTGTGCCTCTTCAAGATGATGAATACGATCTATAACTTGTGATTTTTCTTGAATAACACGTTCAGTTTTTTCAGGAGTAGGAGTTTTTTTAATTTGAGACTTTTTATTATTTTCCCTATCTTTAGCCTGAAGTTTAGTAATAGCTAATTGTAATGCACTTATTTGTGAAACTAACTTATCAGCCTCAGTTGCTTTATGCCTAGATTCTATAGCATTTGCATTTTTAGCTTCAGCTTGTAACTGATTGTAACGTTTGATTAATTTTTGAGCTTCTGCTTTGGCCTGAGTTATTGAAGACACAATTAATATTCTCGAAGTTTAAAACTAGATAAATGTAAATAATTGGCAATGCCAACTACAAAAATGGAACGGTGGCAAGATTATGGTATGGGCAAAGATTCTTTATTCACTGAAATTTCATGTGTAGTACATAATTTGGATTCGCTTTTTAAATTACATAAAAAATCATCCAACCACACAGTTTTTAAAATAATTACCATGAAAATTATTATTCCTAATACTAATCCTTTCAAAAAACTATTCCAAAAACCAGATTTACCATTACCATAACGTAATAAATTAATTTTTCCTTTTTCTAATTGTTTTAATTTATCTGCAATGGTATCACGTTCATTTCTTAAGGAATCAGAATCTTTTTGAGCTTGTTGCCGAAAAGAATCAAATTGTTTTTTAATATCCTGATATTGTGTTTCTCTGATCTGAATTTGTTCTTTTAATTTAATCATATCATGGGTTTTTGGAAGCTGTTTTTCATACAAAGTACGACGTTTTTCCGCTTTTTCTGCTTCAACTTGTAACCGGGTCAATTCTGCTTTGGCATGGTTTAGCTGTTGAATTTGAGCCCGAGTTCTTTTTTGAGCATCTTCAATATGATTAATGCGATTTTCCAGTTCAAGTCTTTTTTTATCAGCTAAACTAACACCATTACTTTTAGTAGTAGGTTTTGCTTCATTAGTAGGTTTTGCTTCACTAATAGTTGTTTGTCTATCCTTAGTTTTACTAAGAGCGATTTGTAACATATTTATTTGTGAAACTAGTTTTTCAGCTTGAGCTGTTTTTAACACCACTTCATTAGAATCAGCTGTCTTAGTTTCTGCTTGTAATTTATTATATAGCTTAATTAATTTTTGAACTTCAGCTTTAGTTTGAGTTATTGAAGACATATGTTCTAAGTGTTATAAATTGTGAATATTATTTTAAACTACATATATATATAATATTATGTAACCTGATTTATGTAATTAATAATTGACATTGAACTTTTCTGTGTTCTGAAACTGGAAACTTATACCGTAAATTTGCTTGCTGTTCTAAATCAATATCTGCACAAATAACACCAGCTCCACGATTTAATCGAGTTAATACTACTCCCCAAGGATCAACTATCATACTATTTCCATAAGTTTCTCGACCATTTACATGGTAACCACCTTGATTAGATGCAATTATATAACATAAATTTTCTATAGCACGAGCTCGCACTAAAATTTCCCAATGAGCCTTACCAGTTGTTGCAGTAAATGCCGCTGGTAATGCAATTAAATCTACTCCAATAGATAACATACAGCGAAATAATTCAGGGAAACGTAAATCATAACATATTGCAAGCCCTAAACGTCCATAAGCTGTGTCAATTACAGCTATTTTATTACCAGATTCAAATATTTCTGATTCACAATACTGTTCATTGGAATTTGTAGTAACATCAAACAAGTGTATTTTGTCATATCTAGCGACTTGTCTACCAGTATTGTCAAAAACTAAACAAGCTGCTCTAATTTTTTGTGAATTATTAACTAATATAGGTAATGTACCACCAACTAACCAAATTCCAAACTTTTTGGCTTGCTGAGATAAAAAATATTGAATAATCCCACTACCATAGTATTCTCCGATTTTAATATTATCTTTGGGCCGCATAGCCATCAATGCGAAATTTTCTGGTAGAATTATTAACTTAGCTCCTTTATTTACAGCATCATTAATAAGTTGACTAGCAATCTGTAAATTAGTAGCCACATTAGAACCAGAAACCATTTGTATAGCAGCAATACGTGGCATATTTAAAACCCTTTAAGTACTTCATATAATTACAAATTGTCAACTTCTAATTGTGAAGCAATAAATAATCTAATCAAAAAGTTAATAAATGTCAAAATTATCCCACCAACCAGTATTATTAACCAAAGTATTAGACGCATTGAACTTGCGATCTGATGGAATTTATATTGATTGTACCTACGGGCGAGGAGGACATACACAAGCTATTTTAGGCCAATTAGGAACATTAGGACAAATACTAGCATTGGATCAAGACCCAGAAGCAGTGCAAGCTGCTCAATCTATAACTGATGAGCGTTTTAGTATTGTACATAATACCTTTGCTCAATTACAAGTAAATGTTGAAGCTCGTGGTTGGTTAGGCCAAATAAATGGAATATTATTAGATTTAGGAGTTTCTTCACCGCAATTGGATAATCCAACTAGAGGTTTTAGCTTTATGCAAGACGGCCCTTTAGATATGCGAATGAATCCAGATAATGGTGAAAGTGTAGAACAGTGGTTAAATACCGCTACCGCTACCGAAATTGCCACAGTATTAAAGGATTATGGTGAAGAACGTTATGCTAATCGGATTGCTCGAGCAATTAAATGTGAAGCAATAACTACTACTGGTCAATTAGCTAATATAATTACCAAAACCTGTCCACCGAATAAAGAACATAAACATCCAGCGACCCGTTCTTTTCAGGCTATGCGAATTTTTATTAATCGTGAATTAGAACAATTACAGCAAGTTTTAACTCAAACATTAGATGTATTAGCTCCTAATGGACGTTTAGTTGTGATTAGTTTTCATTCCCTTGAAGATCGTATTGTAAAACGTTTTATGCGTGATAATGCACGCGGTGATAAATTTCCAATTCATTTACCAGTAACTGTAGAACAACTAAATCCAAAGTTACGAATTATTGGCAAACCAATCAGGGCAAGTCAAACAGAAATTAGCTCTAATCCAAGGTCTAGAAGTGCAATTTTACGAGTAGCTGAACGATGTTAAATTATTATAACATTGAATATTTTGCTGCCAACCGTATTGCTTCTGTCATGCTTACTGCACTAGCAGTACCTTTTCCAGCAATATCAAAAGCCGTTCCATGATCAACTGAAGTTCGTAAAAATGGCAACCCAATAGTTATAGCAATGGTTTTTTCAAAATCAAGGGTTTTAGTTGCAATATGACCTTGATCGTGATATAGAGATAATACGGAATTATAATAACCTTGCAAAGCCTGATGAAATACAGAATCAGCACCTATTGGGCCAACTACATCATAACCTAATTTTTGAGCTTCTTTAATCGCTGGTTCAATCTGCTCTATTTCTTCATTACCAAATAAACCATTATCTCCACTATGAGGATTAAGTCCAGCAACTGCCATTGTACCTTGATTAATGCCTAATTTTTGCAAAGCCTCACTACAACGTATGATATATTCTAAAATTCGTTCTTTGGTTACTAGCTCACAAGCTTGATGCAACGAAACATGACGGGATAAAAAAAATACTCGCATATTTCGTACTTCAAACATAGTAAGTGGGTCTTTAGTTTGAGTTAATTCTGCTAGAGTTTCCGTATGGCCAATATGATTAATTTTAGCTGCCTGAAAAGATTTTTTATTTATGGGGGTAGTCGCAATAGCATCGACTTCTCCAGCAATTGCTAATTTTACTGCTGTTTTAATGTATTCATAGGCTGCTCGTCCACACGCTGCTTGTACTGTACCAATTTGCAATTTAGCAAGTTCGATATTGTTTAAATCTATTAAATTAATTTTACCTGGTTGATATTTTTTTGGAGTGTCAATAAGGTTTATTTTAGTTGTTTTAGCACAAATTTTTAGGGCATTTTTAATAACATTGTTATCTCCTATTACGATAGGGCGACAGATGTTAGACAAATTTGCCTCAGATAGTGATTTAACTACGATTTCAGGACCTATGCCAGCTGGGTCTCCTAATGTAATAGCAATTATTGGTTTATTCATTTTTGATTATAAAATCTATTAGTTAATTATGAATTACTTCTACAAGTGATGTTATTAATTTGTCTATTTGATTTTCATTATGTAATGCTGATAAAGTAATTCTTAGACGAGATGTTCCATTAGGCACAGTCGGAGGCCGGATTGCAGTAACTATTATTCCACGTTGGTATAATGCTTTACTTACTTCTAACGCAGTTGTAGAATCGCCTAATATAATTGGTTGAATTGGAGTGGATGATTCAATTAACGGTAAACTACTTGCTTGCTTACGAAAATAAGTTATTAATTCTTGTAAACGTTGTCGCCGCCAATTTTCTTCTGTTGCAATAATTAAACTTTCTCGTACAGTTTCTACTAATGCTGGAGGCAAAGCAGTTGTGTAAATATAACTACGAGCAAACTGAATTAAGGTTTCGATTAATAGTTCACTACCAGCGATAAAAGCCCCAAATACTCCAAAAGCTTTACCGAAAGTACCCATCAATATTGGCACATCTTCAACTCCACAATCATATAATTCTAAAGTTCCCCGTCCAGTCTTACCAACAACTCCTAAACCATGAGCATCATCTACCATTACCCAGGCATTATAGGTTTTAGCTAATTCTATAATTTTAGGCAAATTAGCGATATTACCATCCATGCTAAAGATACCGTCAGTGACGATTAATTTATGACGAGCAGAAGATTTTGCTAACCTAAGAGCTAAAGTTTGCATATCTGAATAACGATATATTTTGGCTTGAGATAATTTTGTTGCATCTATCAATGAAGCATGATTCAGTTTGTCAGAAAACACCGCATCATGTCGACCTAACAACGCTGTAATCACTCCAAGGTTAGCCATGTAGCCAGTTGAAAATAATAATGCTCTTTCTCGTTGAGTATAAATAGCTACTTCTTGTTCGAGAGACTGATGAGCTAAAGTATGCCCAGTTATTAAATGGGACGCACCACTACCAATTCCATACCTCTCAGCCCCAAGTTGGCAAGCGATTTTTAACCGTTCATCACTAGCTAAACCTAAATAATCATTGCTACAAAAAGCTAAATACGTTTGTCCATTTATTAGTATAGTTGGAGCTTGAACACCGGAACGTACTTGGCGAGTGCGATAAAGATTATCTTGTTGGCGTTGTTGTAATAAAGATTTGAGAAATTCATGCATAGATTAATTGAGAATTTTGATTTAAAATTACAATAAAATCAATAAATTCACCACTACTTTGTTTAGAACTACCAAGAAACCAAATACCAAATTATTTGTAGGGGTAATCCCTTGTGGTTACCCTAAGTTTCAAAAAACTAGCATAATTTGAAAGGGATATTTTATAAATACTTAGCAACTTCTAAAATTTATAACGCAATTAAAGTAATGACAACCATCAAGCCAAAAATTAGTGGCCAGAAAATTATTTTTGGAATTAAATTATCTTCATATGAAATTAGAATCCACTTAGATGACCAACCTACCGAGAACATAAAAGTATTAAGTGCAACTAGTAGTATCATTAAATACATTAAGAAATAGAAGTATTCCATAAAAACTACTCCAACGGATGAAAATTCTGAACGTAATTGAATATTGGATAACATAACTACAAAAAATAGCGAAGTAGAAGACCCGATGGTTCCAGCAGTACTAAAACCGAATTTGCCAGTCTTCTTCTCATCACCAGTTACCATCATTACTAAAGCGAATAATAACATAGCTACTACAAATAATGGTACAAAGTTAATTATAAAAGCATTTTGGAATTTTCGTTTCAATACAACATTGTAAGTTAGATTAGGAAATTTACGATCTACTTCTGGATAATCACCAACCCCAAAAGACGTATCATAAGTAGCTATTTTATAAGCAAAAAAAGTTTCTTGTCTATCCCAAGTACCCAATACTATACCTTCATCAATACCAAAAGTATCTTCTAAACCAGTAGATTTATAAGAAGCAAAATCTGGTACCAAAACAACATTACGATTAAAAGTATTTGGCCATAGTTGAACCCAAATAGTTTTGTGATCAAAAGGATATTTTGCATACTTAAAAGATTGTCGCAATGTTACGTCAAAACTCCAACCAATTATATCTTCATCCCCAATTTTTTTTCTATAAGCTTCTTTCATTGAAGATGATATAGCATCAGCAAATACAATTCCACGCTCTTCTGGAGTAATACTACTGTGTTTTGTTGGAAAAAATCTTTGCCAAACCAAACCTGTTAATCTAACATCATTAGCCGTTTTAAAATCAATGGATTTAATATAAAGACCTACAGGTACACGAACAGTAGGTTCTTTTAGCCAACCATTGATTGGTTCCCAATTTTCCGTTAAATATCTTTGAGTTTCACTACGATCTACTAATTCAGTAGGGTTAAAATGGTATTGATTTTTATAAAACCACAATGTAACTAATGTTACGATAAGAACAATGGTAAGTAGTACTGACAGATACCACCATTTCTTTCTAATAGTCATTATTCAATAACCCTTTCAAAAAATTGTTAAAAAATGGATTTTTTAATTTATTTAGTTTTTGGTAATCTTGCTATAATAATTATATTTAATTTTTACTACTAATTTTGCACGATTATTTTCTAAATAGATCGTGTTTATTACATTTGAATTCTAATAAAATTACTACGATCAAAGTTTATATTTTATTAAAATATCTAATACATCTCAAAAGTCTAATTAAACATTTATAGCAATTCTTAATAAAGTTCAATATAAATATCAAGTCTTTAATTTGTATTTATAGCACATTAAATTGGGAAAAGATAAATACTATTTATACTAAAATCATGTGCATTATATTATCATCTTTTAATAATTTCAAGTAATATTTTAATAACTAATTATTACAATGGTTCGGACAGTTTAAAATAAGCAGTTGAAATAGAGAATCCTAACTTATGAGATAATAGAATTATCAAGATTAAGAAATGATTCCCATGAAGATATTAGAAACTAGGGAATGAGGATTTAATAACTTCCAAAACTTGAATGTCCAAACCTGCCAGATTTAATTTCGGATTTTATTAAATTCTGATTCCTTAGTAGCAGACGGTTATTACAGTTAATTTTGTAACCCTTAATTCGCATAATTTTATTAAGAATTAAGCAATTCATAATTAAGAATTATTTTGTTTATGGCTACTTTAAATAAAACTTACCCACTTGATATAAAAAGTTGTGTATAATGCTGGAAACATTTTAAAAATTCAGACCTAATAGTGGTAAGGTCTATAGAAAAACAGTTATAAATAAAATACAACTAAACTTATGTGGGCTTATATATTTCGTAATTTGTTACAACGCTGCGTATTATTATTCATTGTCTCCATACTTGCTCATTCAGTAGTACATTTAGCTCCCGGAGAACCAAGTGAAGTTGATCCATCAAATCCTCGAATGCAACCAGAAGATATTGCTAAAATTCGGGCTGCTTTTCATTTAGATGCTCCGATTCATCTACAATATATGTATTGGATGCGAGACCTATTTAGTGGCGAATTAAAATCATTTAAAGATAGCCAACCAGTTTTACCTAAGATTTGGGAACGCTTTCTAAATTCTTTACCATTATTTATCTGTGCTACTTTATTAGTTTGGACTTTAGCTTTTCCAACTGGAATTCAAGCCGCAATTCGCAGGAATTCAGCCTATGATCGGGGTTCGACTTTTATCGCTTATGCGTTAATCTCTATTCCCGGATTTTTTTTGTCTTATATTATGATCTTATTAGTCGTTGATCTATTTGGAGTACCGGTAATTGGGATGCGAACGTTTGGGATGGAAGATGCTAGTCCTTTATATCAAAATATGGATCGAATTTGGCATTTAGTTATTCCTTCTTTAATGTCAGCTTTAGCTGGGATTGCAGTATTATCCCGTTATGTACGTTCCCAAATGTTAGAAGTAATAGGGCAAGATTACATACGCACTGCACGAGCTAAAGGCTTAGATGAAGATACCGTGATTTACCACCACGCATTACGCAATGCTTTATTACCATTCGTTACTTTATTTGGATTTTTATTGCCAGGTTTAATCGGTGGCTCCGTAATTTTTGAAGCGATCTTTGCTTGGCCCGGTCTAGGAAGATTAGGTTATGAAGCTATTTTAGCTAGGGATTTCCCAGTGATTTTAACCATTAATTTCATAGCTGCCGCTTTGACCTTAATTGGAACTTTTTTATCTGATCTTCTGTATGCAGTAGTTGATCCACGAATTAGGTTGGAATGATATGAATAATAAACAACCGCTTCAATCAAAAACTCCTGCGCAAGAATTTTGGTATCTGTTTAGTAAAGATAAGTTAGCTATGTTAGGATTTATCGTGCTGTTATTTTTGATTATAGCAGCTATTGCTGGTAAAGTTTTAACCGAATGGACTGTAGTTTTCGACCCTTCAATGGTTAGACTAGTTGATAAATTTATGCCTCCATTATCAACTGCTTCTCAATATATTTCATTAGAAGAAATTCCAAAATTCGGCATTTACCTATTAGGAACTGATGAATTAGGCCGTGACGTATTTGCTCGAATGCTCCAAGGTTCTTTTGTTTCGCTTTCAATTGGTTTTGTAGCTGTTAGCATTTCAACTTTTATCGGTATTTTATTAGGTGGATTAGCTGGTTTTTATGGCAATATTCGCTTGGGGTTTATTTCCGTTGATACCTTGATTATGCGATTTACTGATGTAATGCTATGTTTTCCAACTTTTTTTCTGATTTTGACAGTAGTCGCTTTATTACCTCCAAGTATTTATAACATCATGATTATTATTGGAATAACTAGTTGGATGGGAACTGCTCGATTTGTAAGAGCCGAATTTTTAGCATTACGGGAGCAAGATTTTGTATTAGCTGCTAAAGCTTTAGGTTTGCCCGAATGGCGAATCATTTTTTTACACATGGTTCCCAATGCAATTGCACCAGTTTTAGTCTCCTCAGTTATTGGGGTAGCTGCCGCAATCTTAACCGAATCAGCTTTGAGTTTCCTCGGCTTTGGAGTACAACCACCTTATGCAACTTGGGGCAATATTCTTGCTGATGGTAAGAATTTTATTTTTGATGCACCTTGGTTATTTTTCATTCCAGGTATAGCTATTTTAGTTATTGTGTTGGCTTTTAATTTGGTTGGGGAAGGTATGCGAGAAGCGATGAATCCCAAGCTCAGACGGCGTTAAAGTTATTGTAATTAA
This sequence comes from Thioploca sp., assembly GCA_030627125.1. Taxonomy (GTDB): domain Bacteria; phylum Pseudomonadota; class Gammaproteobacteria; order Beggiatoales; family Beggiatoaceae; genus DRQV01. The sequence goes on along the minus strand of DAOUSR010000031.1, from coordinate 5,815 downwards.
ATTTCAAGTCATTAAAATTAGAGAGAGATTTACACTCAAATGCTTTTAAGTGAACTATTGGCGATTGACCTATCCAGTGACCATTTTATAACTGGTTTATCTTTAGACAGTCGCATCATTTCCCCCGGTAATTTATTTTTTGCTATATCTGGTACTCAAACTGATGGTAAACTATACATTGATATGGTTCTACAACAGGGTGCGGTAGCAATTCTTAAACAGTCAAATTCCTTTAGTATAGAGATTTTACCCGGTAATATTCCGTGCATTAGCTTTCCCAATTTAGCTGAACGATTAGGAGAAATCGTTGCCAAATTTTACCATAATCCATCGCAAAATATGTCTGTCATTGGTGTAACTGGTACTAATGGTAAAACTTCAATCAGTCATGCTATTGCCCACATATTACAATCTTATGCTCCTTGTGGTTTATTTGGTACTTTGGGCTATGGAGTTTACGGTAATTTACAACCAGCTAGCCATACAACTCCTCACGCTATAACTTTACAATCTTTGTTCGCAGAGTTAAACCAACAACATGTTTCGCAAGTCGTGATGGAAGTTTCCTCTCATGCTTTGGCTCAAGGAAGAGTTAATGGAATTAATTTTGAGACTGCATTATTAACTAATTTGAGCCGTGATCATTTAGATTATCATAAAACTATGACGGCTTATAGTGATGCAAAACGTAGCTTATTTGCTATGCCTAACTTAAAAACTGCAATATTGAATTATGATGATGAGTTTGGACGGAGTATTTTAGCTGAATTACCAACAGCATTAACTTATAGTATTCAAGAGAGAACGGCGAATGTTTATGCTAAAATACTTAGTTATAATACCAATGGTTGTCAATTGAATATTTATAGTGATTGGGGCAATGAACAATTACACAGTCCTTGGCTAGGACATTTCAATGTTAGTAATATTTTAGCAATACTCACAACTTTGCTCAGTATGGATTTCCCTTTGTATGAATTAATTAATAAATTGACCATTTTACCAACAGTTCCCGGCCGTATGGAACGTTTGGGTTCGGCAGGACAGGTTACTACTGTTATAGACTACGCTCATACCCCCGATGCTTTAGAAAAGGCTTTATTAGCTTTACGTGAACATTTGGAAGGAAAAGTATGGTGTGTATTTGGTTGCGGCGGCAATAGAGACCGAGGTAAACGACAATTAATGGGAGAAGTTGCTCAACTCTGTGCTGATAAAGTTGTCATTACTGATGATAATCCACGTCATGAAAATTCCCAAGTAATTATTGATGATATTTTACAAGGTTGTCCAACTCCAACAGCAGTGATTTCAGATCGAAAACAGGCAATTGAATATGCTTTACAAAATGCTAATGTAAATGATGTAGTATTAATTGCTGGTAAAGGCCATGAAGATTACCAACAGATTGGCGACCAACGTTTACCATTTAGTGATAGAGACTTAGTTAAGTTGTTTTTATCAAAAATGTGATGCAAAAAATTTGCTCATGATTGAGCATTGTTTGTAAATTGTAATGGGGATAATAAAGTGAATTAATACGTGAAAAATTGTTAGTATTAACAAATCAGGTAATCCTAAATAAAGTAGTAATTGATTTACTAATCTATTGGCTTTATTGTAATTTTAAACCATTATCACTACTTTGTTTAGGACTACCAGAAAAACTAGAGTTACTAATCGTTTCCAAACTGAAGTTTGGGAGCAATATTAAAAGATTATACAAGACTATCTAATTTACCAAATAGGTATCAATTCAATTACTTCAAATTCAAAACGATCATCTGGAAGTTCAATTATTTTCATGTCAACTTCATAAGATTTAGGTTCGATAGTAATATCTTGAGATTTATTAATGGATATTCCTTCTACTTTTACTGATGGAATATTAACAATACCAGTATCAGCATTATAAGTAGTATCACCTAAACGATTAACTGTATTGATTTCTTCTAAATCACATAATTGAAATCTTAAAGAAGTGTTAGTTGGACATAGTTTAGCTCTGAACATATCATTGCCAACAACTACAGTTGTAATCTCAACTTCGTTAGTATCTAATTGATAACTGCTTAGTCCATTTAATATTTAGTTCTCCAGAATCACCAATTGCAATGCCATTCCCTCTGAGATTAATCATTGTTAATGGAACATTTGAAATAATTTCTAATGAAGCTTGTTTACTGCCAACTGAAATTGGTACAAAAAATATGTCTATAGTACAGTTTCTGCCCGGAATAATTGTTTGAAGAGAACATTGGTCATTACGAATTTGAAATTCTGTCGCATTTTTACCAGTTATTTGATTAATAACTAAATCAACATAACCAGTATTGGTAATGATAAAAGTTTGTTGAGTTTGTTGTACACTATCTAAAGCATGGTGCAGATTTAAACGACCGCTGGTTACACTAGTACCATTTAAGTTTATAAGTCTTTCTGCTGAAGACATAATATGCGTTTTTACTTCGGTAGCAGTTAAATTTGGAAAAGCAGACCATAGCAACATTACAGCACCAGTTACATGCGGTGTTGCCATTGAGGTACCATTAAAAATATCATAACTTCTATTAGGTATAGTGCTAAAAATTCTGGAACCGGGGGCACATAAATCTACATTACGTTGACCAAAATTAGAAAATACAGATAATGCATCATTATGATCTGTCGAACAAACCGAAATAACATTATTTAAACCATAATTAGGCGGATAATATGATTCAAAGTCAATATTAATCCCAATTCCACGTTCATCACCATTACCTGCTGCTATAAGTAATTGACCAGCTTTTTCAGCTTTTTCAATAACATTATATAAAGATTGTGAATAAGGTCCACCACCCCAACTATTATTGGTACATCTTGCTCCCATTTTTATTGCATAACTTATAGCTGATACAGCATCTATAGTACTTCCACCAGATTTTCCTAAAAATTTTAATGCCATAATCTTTGCTGACCAATTAATACCTGTTGTACCAATTCTATTATTACCTATACCTGCAATTGTTCCAGCTACATGAGTCCCATGATCATCAAAAGGATCGTTATCATTATTGGCAAAGTCGTAACCATAAATATCATCAACATAACCATTACCATCATCATCAATACCATTACCTGGAATTTCTCCCGGATTTTTCCACATATTATTAGCTAAGTCAGGATGATTATAATCTACTCCAGTATCAATAACAGCACATGATTTACTTCCGGTTGTTATATTCCACGCTTCTTCAGCATCTATGTCTGCATCCAATCTCCCACCAGTTTGACCAAAATTGTTTAATCCCCAAAGTTCATTAAGACCAGTATCATTTGGTATCCTATTTAAATGTATTTTATAGTCAGGTTCAATATACTCTATTTCTGGATAATCATTTTGACTGGCTACAGTGGTTTCAACATTTTGAACTTCCCAAACTTCAGCATTAATAATTGATAATTCTTTAATAAATTTGGCATTTATATTATTTCTTAAAAAGTTTTTTGCTGCTGTTTGTGTATTTTTACGAAATTTAACAATTACCCGATTTGAAAAATATTCTGTCTGGGTAGGAGATGCTTTATTAATATTTGGACGTTTTCTAACATTTGAAGTTAATAAAACATGTGTATCACCAAATGTATGGCTAGTTGGAGAAATAGAAATTTCGGCTTGTTTATCTGGTGAATTAACTACAATAGTTTTCTTATCAGTTGCTGTTGCACCGTCATTATCTGTAACTGTAAGAGCAACTATATATTCGCCTTCTGAAATAAATGTTATAGTATTTTCAAAAGTTTCTAAGATTTCTATCTCAAAACCAGCAGTTGCTAATGGATTATTATTAACTGACCAATCATAGGTGATAATAGTACCGTCTGGATCAGAAGATTTATTTGCATCTAAAGTTACTTTTAGTGGAGCTTGTCCTTGTTGTGGTGAGGCAGTAAAGTCTGCTATTGGGGGTTGGATGGAGGCGGAGTTTCTGTGGTAACTGTTATTGTTTTTTGGGCAGTTGCTGTAGCACCATCATTATCTGTAACTGTAAGAGCAACTATATATTCACCTTCTGAGGTAAACGTTATAGTATTTTCAAAAGTTTCTAAGATTTCTATCTCAAAACCAGCAGTTGCCAATGGATTATTATTAACTGACCAATCGTAGTTTTCAATTGCACCATCAGGATCGTAGGAATCATTTGCATCTAACGTTACTTTTAGTGGAGCTTGTCCTTGTTGTGGAGAAGCAGTAAAGTCTGCTATTGGGGGTTGATTAGGTGTAGGTGGAGTTTCTGTGGTAACTGTTATTATTTTTTGGGTAGTTGCTGTAGCACCATCATTATCTGTAACTGTAAGAATAATCGTATATTCACCTTCCGAAGTAAAAGTTATTTCACTTGTTTTTTTGGTAATGGTAATATCACCTACCATTTCTATACTAGGATTTTCTAAAGCAAAATTATTACTATCAGTTGATAATGATAATAACGTATTATTTACTGACCAATCGTAGCTTGTGATTGTACCATCTGGATCATAAGATTCACTTGCATCTAAGGTTACAGTTAGCGGAGGTTGTCCTTGTTCTGGTGAAGCATTAAAAGAAGATATTGGGGATTGGTTATTATTTTCAGAACAAAATGGAAATTCATTTAGTTGTTCTTGCCAATCAGATTTAATTGGCCATGCTGAATAGTTAATATTTTTTTGTTTACAAATAGTATTATTTCTTAACTCAAGTACTTCTAATTTAGATAAATTACCAAAGTCAGGGATTGCACTTATTAAGTTATTATTCTGTAAATAAATAATTACTAAATCCTGATGCATAGATAAAATTGGAATGTTACCAGTTAATTTGTTACTAACTAATTGAAGATTTCTTAAACTTTTTAAATTATTGAAGTTAGGAATATCTCCAAGCAATTGGTTATTACTTAAAATAATGCCCTGTAAGTTTTTCAAGTTATCAAAATTAGGAATTATGCCCGTTAGCTGGTTATCATTAAAACTAAGCCTCTCTAATTTAGGTAAATTATGAAAATTAGGAATTTCACCAGTTAGTTGATTATGAGTAAGCTCAAGTGATACTAAATTTGATAATCCACTAAAATCAGGTATTGTTCCTGTCAATTCATTAATACTAAGTTAAAGCCTAAATAAATTTGGCAACTTAAAATCTGGAATTTTACCTGTTAATTGATTACCAGCAAAACTAATGGAAGATAAATTGGGTAAACTTTTAAAATTAGGAAGAGTTCCATTAAGATTATTAAACCTTAGATCAATTCCTCTCACACTACTACCACTTCTACAATCAACGGCAAACCAACTACAAGGAGTATTCGTAACATTCCAACCGTAATTACTTTTCCAATTAGCACCATTCGTACTATTATAAAGTTGCAACAAAGATTCACATTCAGCTGGAGATATTTCCGTAACAGCACTACAGTCAGTAGCAGCTTGTACCGAAGAAAACAATCCTAATATTAACAAACAACAGAACAACCACCTACTATAATTACTAGTAAAAACAAACATATACTTCTTCTCCTACTAAAAAGTTATAAATTATTAACGATACTATGATATTTTAAGTTAAAAATTTGTACAGGTCAAAGCTTTAGATAACGATAAAAACATATAACAGAAAATAAGTCAATAAAAAATTAGGCAATGTTACGAATTGTTAAATCCAAAATGAGCAATTTTACAAATTGTTAAACCTAATAAAATAGCCAATAACCAGCTTCCACAAATATCTTGACAGTAATCTATAGACTAAGAATATAATCAAAACTTGATATTAGAACTCGAAAAGGTAAAT
>DAOUSR010000139.1 GCA_030627125.1 Thioploca sp. | reverse complement strand
TTCTAACTCGTAACCTGCAATGTAAGATGTGGTGAGGAACCGCATCAACCAACTACGTTGCTACAAAATTGATGCAATTCCCTTCGTTCATTGCATCCTACGCTTGCTCTCATAATAGTTATGTTGTTATCCAGAATTAGTTTTGCTCAAGAACATGTTATTGCATGGTTTATGGTGTACTAGTTTTTCGATGCAATTCTTAAGTGCTTATCTTCGGCATCAAGGATTTAAAACAGTTAGTATTAATTATCCATCTATCCTATTGAACAATTAACTAAGATAGTTGCAAATAAACCGACTAAATCAATTTAAATCAGCAGCTTTCCCCCATTTTTCTAACATATTTTCTAGATTACGCCATTGTAATGGTTTTGTCATATAATCATCCATTCCGGCTTCTACACATTGTTTCCGAACATTATACATCGCACTGGCTGTAGTAGCGATAATTTTAGGTCGTTCTGATGTTGAATATTTTTCTACTATTATTTTGCTTGCAGTCAAACCGTCCATATGTGGCATGTGCAAATCCATTAAAATAATATCATAGGATTTTTTTTCTAGGGCATTCAAAACTTCTCGACCATTATTAGCCACATCTATACTATAGCCCATCTTTTCAAGGGTTAATAAGCTGATTTTTTGATTAATAATATCGTCTTCAGCTAATAAAATACGCAATGGCAATCGCTTGGCTAAAGAAGTGTCTATCTTAGTAGTTTGAACTCGGCGTTTATTTTTTACCCCAGTTAATACATAGTTCAACACATTTAGCAAATGAGCTTGCTTAATTGGTTTGCATATAGAAGCTTGGAATAGCTGCTTAGTTTTTTCTGAATTATTTTCTAACTCATCAATAGTAGTTAATATAATTAAAGGCAGTTCTTGCCGCATGGAAATTTTGTGAATAGCTTTAGCCAATTGTAAACCATCCATTTTTGGCATATACCTATCTATTATAACTACATCACATTTATTTTTGTATTGCAACCAAGCTAACGCATTTTCCCCAGAACCAACCGTACTAGTAGCACAATTCCAACTATGCAATAAATGATTTAAAATCCGTTGGTTATTTTCATTATCATCAACTACTAACACATGCTGACCTTGCAATAATTCAATTTTAGGTTCAAACAGTGACTTAGGAGCATCACAAACCATTACTTGTAAGGTAAAATAAAATGTTGAGCCTTCTGGCACTTGACTTTCAACCCAAATCTCCCCTCCCATCAATTCGCATAAACGTTTGCTGATTATCAATCCTAAACCAGTACCACCATATTGCCGAGTTGCTGAGGAATCAACTTGGGAGAAAGCTTTAAATAATTTATCTAATTTATCTTCGGGAATTCCAATTCCAGTATCATTGACAGCAAACAATAATTCAATCTTATCTTTGGTTTGAGAATTAAGTTTAACAGATACAAAAACCTCTCCACGGTCAGTAAATTTCAAGGCATTGTTAATTAAATTAGCTAACATTTGTCGTACTCTAACTACATCTCCCCGAATCCAATTTGGTACTTCATCGTCAACTAGATATAATAATTCAATTTTTTTATTTAGGGCTTTAGCTGCAAATAAATCGAAGGTTTCTTCAATAAATGTTCTAATTTCAAGTGATTCTTCTTCTAAAACTATTCGACCCAGTTCAATTTTAGAAAAGTCTAAAACATCATTTATTACGGTCAACAAAGTATCACTGCTTAAACGGATAGTATCAACAAATTCACGTTGTTGGCCAGTTAAGGAAGTGTTTAATAACAAATTGGTCATGCCAACGACACCATTTAATGGAGTACGAATTTCATGACTCATTGTTGCTAAGAAATCGGTTTTAGCTCTGGCAGCTTGTTCAGCTAATATTTTGGCTTGTTCTAATTCGGTATTTTGTTTTTTTAATTCTTTAGCTTTACCAACGGCATAACGCACCATCGGGCGAAAAATGAATAGTACTTCTAATAATAAAACTAATAGAGTGAATAACCACAATATAGTTTTAGCTTGAACCATTAGCGATACATTAGCTTCACTTTCTTGTTGATATTCAGTTACTACGGCATTGAGTCCTGTTAGCAGTTTATCTTTAGCCATATTAGATAAAGCTAATAAATCTGGATGATTTTTAGATAAGTTGCCGCAAGATATACTTATTATAGAACGGGAATGGGTTAAAAATTTATTTACCTGTTCATCTAATTTAAAAGGAAACTGATAATATATATTGGAAATAGCTAAAGATAAATTCAGACCAGATATATCTTCATGTGCTTTATTACCATGCAACAAGGCATTATGAATTTTCTGCATTAAATTAACTGTTTTAGTTAAAGTTTTAATATCTTTCTTATATTCTTGACAATTATCGGTTCCAGAATAGGTCAAATTATTAGCATACAACGCAATACGTTGAGATAACATACGTTGTTTACCACTAATATTAATAATAGCAGCATAATTACTCTGCACTTTTAAAAATGCGTACATACTAATAAAAGTAAGAGTAACAAAGATACTAATAATAGCTACTGCTAAGGCATAACGTTTAGTTAAAAATATATGTTGAGAATCGTTTTGCATATTCAAAATTACTATTTTATTAAAAAATTATCAAGCAAGGTGAATGCAATCATAGATAAAGAAAGAATAATAATAAAAAATATAATGCTTCTATTATTAAGACGTTTACCACGATAAATTTCGATACGATTTAATATTTCATCTGCTACAAAGTAAAGTACGATTCCAGCTAACATAAAAGACAGCATTTCAAACATATTTATTGCTCCTAAAATTTAATTAAGGTATTTTTAACTAATAATATCATTATTTCATTTATAGATGGCCACTATTACAGAATTTACCTATTTCTAAATAAAACACTTGTAAAAAATATTGATATTATAACTTTCATATTGTACTCCATGTTTGAGTATAATTTCAAAAATGGAAATAACATATTCATGATATTGATTTATCAATTGAAAAAAATATTAACTCTTAAAATTATAAAAACAGTTTTACCAATACCACTTAATTAAAATGTTGGTATCCATGAGTCTTAGGAGAAAATATATCTCCTTGTTTAGTTAGACATCTTAAACCCAAATCTGCTTCTATTTTGCCAATATAAGTACATGATATATCTGGTAATATTGTTGATAAATCAGTCGTAAAACATAATTCATAATCATCACCTGCATTTAAAGCCAATTCTAACGCCGTTTCATTAGATACAGATTCACGCAATGGTTTGGATAATGGTAACTTATCAATCTGTAACGAAGCACCTACATTACTTGCAGCTAAAATATGGCCTAAATCAGCAATTAATCCATCCGAAATATCAATAGCACTATTGGCAATCCCACGTAAAAGTTGCCCTTCTTGCAAACGTGGAGTAGGACGATTTAAACGTGATATCGTGTATTCTTGAGCTGATTTAGATAAAGTAATCTGTTGATTGATTGCGGCTAAACCAAGACCAGCATCTCCAATAGTTCCTGTTACATAAATACTATCGCCCGGTTTAGCACCACTACGCTTTAAAGCAGTATTGGATGGAACTAAACCAGCAATCTGAATAGTTATAGTCAAAGGGCCACGAGTTGTATCTCCCCCTATTAAACTAACCTGATTAGCTTGAGCTAATTCCAATAGACCTTGACTAAATTTTTGTAACCAAATTGCATCAACTTCAGGACAGGTTAAAGCTAGAGTCATCCAAACTGGGGTGGCACCCATCGCTGCCATATCACTTAGGTTCACTGCTAAAGCTTTATAACCAATATCTTCTGGCTTAGTTATTAGTGGGAAATGCACGCCTGCTACTAAAGTATCTATGGAAGTAACAAGCTGCATACCAGATGGTACGGTGCAAATTGCAGCATCATCACCAATGCCTAGATTAACATCAGCCCGTTGCGGAAATCTTGTGGTAAAATAACGAGAAATTAAATCGAATTCGGACATGTTTTGAAAGTATGATAAGCACTATGGCTGAATTCCCAACGACAATGTTGGGAATGAGGAAAGTTATAAAATCATGTATCCATATTTTGCGATATAACTGCTTTTACTTCATTAAGTTGAGCTTTAACTTTAATCAGTGGAGTGCTGCTTTGATTAATAGCAGTATCTGGGTCTTTTAAACCATGACCGGTTAAAGTACATGTTACTGTACTACCTTCAGGTATTTTGCCACTATTAATATCTTTGATTGCTCCTGTAACTGAAATTGCTGAAGCTGGTTCACAAAAAATACCTTCTTTTTCAGCTAGTAATTTTTGGGTAGCTAAAATATCTGCATCAGTGAATTCATCAAACCAACCACCTGATTCCTGTTGAGCATTAACTGCTTTATCCCAACTTTGTGGATTGCCAATCCGAATAGCAGTTGCCACTGTTTCTGGATTAGTAATTGGATGGCCACGTAAAAATGGGGCTGCACCACTAGCTTGATAACCACACATTTTTGGCCGTTGCTTGACAATGCCAATATTGAAAAATTCGGTAAAACCCATCCAATAAGCACTGATATTACCAGCATTTCCAACTGGTAAACAATGGTAGTCTGGGGCTTTGCCAAGGGCTTCAATGATTTCAAAAGCAGCCGTTTTTTGTCCTTGCAAACGATAAGGATTGATAGAATTTACAATAGTAATTGGAGCATGTTCAGCCACTTCTTTTACCAACTGCATCCCATCATCAAAATTACCTTCAATTTGTATAATAATCGCTCCGTGCATCATCGCTTGGGCTAGTTTGCCTTGGGCGATTTTACCGTCTGGAATCAGCACAAAAGCAGTAATTCCAGCTCTTGCACTATAAGCAGCAGCACTAGCAGAAGTATTGCCAGTAGAAGCGCAAACAGTTGCTTTACTACCAGTTTCCACCGCTTTGGTAATTGCCATGGTCATGCCACGATCTTTAAATGAACCAGTTGGATTAAGTCCCTCATATTTAACATAAATGTTAATATTTTTTCCTAACAGCTTAGGAATATTATGTAAACGTATCAGAGGAGTATTGCCTTCAGTTATGCTGATAATACGAGTATCATCATGCACTGGTAGGTAATCACGATATTTATCAATTAATCCGATATAACGGGTACTTAGTGGCATTTAGAGTCCTTTATGTAAATTAATTAGCTAATGATTGTACAAGAACTTGAGCTTGAGTACGAGCTTCTTTAACACATTCTTGATCTTTCATGCCTTCGCAAGCTAGTGTGATTATAACCCAATTTCTGATGCGCAATTTTTTTAAATTTCCAGATTTAGCAGCTATAGTATTGGATTTACTAGCAAGACTAGCAGCTCGTTCCCAATCTCCTTGAGCTAGACGAACTCCAGCAAGGTTATGCCAAAGTATTGGGTGTTTTGATTTAATCCGTATAGCTCGTTCAAGAACTGCTGCTGCTTGTTCAAATTCTTCTTTTTCGTAATATTCTTTGGCACTATTTAATAAAGATTCTACTGCTGCAGTAGCATCTGTGTGGATAAAATAAGGAGAATCAGCTAGAACATTGCCGTTCATAATAACCGCAAGAAGTAAAGATTTTAGTAAAATATTTGATAAATTCATGGTATATCACCTTTAATCTAGTATCTGAAATTAGAATTCAATAATTGTGAATTAATTTATTTTCAATCTGGATAACCACAAAGGATTGCTCCTACATCACGTAGGTGCAATTACTCTATCTCAAAATTGCAATCCATATTGTAATAAAATACGCACTTATTTTACTAATTATAATAGATTTTGAGATTCTTTGTATGGTATTCAATTCTAAAATATAAACAAACTATTTTTAGCAGCAGTTTTACTATTTTTACTATTACCAACTATATATGGAATACGTTGTGAGCCTTTTACCCGCCATCTGATATTATTAGGAGCTTGTGGTTTAGGGGTTTTGGGACGAATAGATGCAATTAAATCTCGCCAAATAACCATCGCTCCACTACCACCACTTAATCCCATCGATTTGTTATCATCACGCCCAACCCATGTTACTGCTAAAAATTTACCACCAAAACCAGCAAACCAACTATCACGTAGATCATTACTAGTACCAGTTTTACCAGCAAGGATCATGCTAGATGGTAATGTCTTAGCAATTCTACGACCAGTTCCATTTCGTACAGCTTGTTGTAAAGCATAGTTTAATAAATATACTGGAGCCTCTTCAAATCGTTTTTTTATTTCCAAGCCATAATGTTTTAAAGGTTCACCATCGTGTTCTAAAACTGCCCGAATTGCTTGTAATGGGATACGAAAACCACCACTAGCAATAGTTTGGTACATTTGAGTTACTTCTAATGGACTCAAAGCAATACTACCTAACAACATTGAAGGATATTTAGCTTTGAACTCCCGTTCTATACCTAAACGTTCTAAAGTTTCATATATTTTGCCTAATCCTAATGACATACCTAAACGTACAGTAGCAATATTATAAGATTTAGATAAAGCATAGTACAACGGTATTCGCCCATGAGAAATGTGATCATAATTTTTAGGCTTCCAAACTTCACCAGAATTACGATCTACCCAGGTATAGGGTCTATCATCAATCATTGTGGTCAGAGAATAATTATTGTTCCTTTCTAAAGCGGTTAAATATACTGCTATTTTAGCTAAAGAACCGATTGGGCGAATAGCATTAAGAGGACGATTAAAACCAGCGAATGCAGAATTTTTACCATTGACAAATGCTAATATTTCACCATTTTCAACGTTAGTAATTACCATTGCACCTTGTAAATTACGAGCTTTACGATGGCTTTTTTGTAATTTTCTTAAGCCATTAACCATAACTCTTTCACCAACTCTCTGTATAGTAGGATTGAGAGTGGTAAAAATCTGTAATCCTTCGGAATGTAAATCTTCTTCACGATAATCTTTATGCAATTGATGACGAACTAATTCAATAAAAGCTGGATAGGGAAATTTTTCAGATGCTTTTTTATTAACATTTAATGGAGTATTTTTAGCAAGTAAAGCTTCATCAGCAGAAATTTTTTCTTCTCTAACCATTACATCTAATACCATATTGCGCCTATCCAATGCAGTTTGTGGATGCAAGCGTGGATTATACACCGATGGGCCGCGTATTAAACCTACAAGTAATGCTAATTGTGGTAATTTTAAATTTTCTAAGGGACGGTTAAAATAAAATCTGGCTGCCATTCCCATACCATGAATAGCTCGACTTCCATCTTGACCTAAAAAAACTTCGTTAAAATAAGCTTCCAAAATTTGTTCTTTGCTATAATGCCATTCCAACAATACTGACATAATAGCTTCGTTCATCTTACGTTTCAAAGTTCGTTCTGGAGTTAGATAGAAATTTTTCACTAGCTGTTGAGTTAAGGTACTACCTCCTTGAACTAACTCGCCAGATTTTATATTTTCAAAAAAAGCCCGACCAATACCGCGTAAACTAACTCCATAATGGCTATAAAAATTACGGTCTTCTACAGAGATTATGGCATCAATTAGTTGTTGTGGCACATTTTTTAGTTGAACCAATATGCGATCTTCATTATGAGTTGGATAGATTTTACCGATTAATCTTGGCTCTAAACGCAAAAGTGGTATTGATTTGTTTGTTTTAAGTTCGGTAATAGATTTCACTGTACTACCAGTAAAACTAACTTGTATTTTACGTGGCGGTATTGTCCCATCCCAAAACTTAAAAGCTCTGGTTGTAATTAAGAATTTATTTTTATTACGTTGATATTGCCCAGTCTCATAAAGTTGTTTAGCATATCGATAACCTAAGGCCTTTAATTCCTGCTCTAGGTTATTAGGATTTATAACACTTCCACTGTAAAGTTCTAATGGGCTTGAATAAACCCTAGCTGGTAATGCCCAACGTTTACCTTCAAATTGTTTACGAACTTTTATGTCTATTTTACTTATGTAGTTACCAGCAAATATCATTATTATTAAAATAAACACCCATCTTATTTTAAAATGGAATTTTTGCCGACTAGGCGGTAAACGTTTTTTAGGAGTTCTACGTCGACGATGAGGTGGGATTCTATTTGTTTCTGTGTATTTCATAGTTATTAATTACCTAATAAATTTAGTTATTACAGTTATTTGTAATGTATACTTATTAAAATACTTAAAGAAGGCATCGTTATATATTGAAAGTATTACTTTATTAATAACAGATATTAACAAAAAAGTGAAATATATTATAATATATTTCTGTTTGTTTTTTTAATGAAGAGTAAATTAAATAAATTTAAAATTTTGTATTATGTACGTTTATGTTGTAATATCATACTATAATTGTTAATATATCAATGGTTCGGCCAGTTTTATATAATTAACAACTCGAAATAGTTACTAAACATATAAATTCAATACATATAGTTATAAGAAGTTAGTTGGATTTTCATAAAAATTGAAGCGTGACATTACAATGTTAAATAACATAATCATATAATTACAAAAAATATATTAAATATAACAATATATTATATTTAAACGGTTTCACAAAATTATTATCTTATCAATGCGTAAATTCTAAATATATATAATTTTTAATTCTTAATATCCAAATTACATTTTATTAGTATTGAAAAATAGATTGATAAAGTACTTGACACATTTGATAAATGGATTTATAATGTGAAATTGTGTTGGATTGTAAGTAATATTTCAAATAAAAAACTTTTAAATAAAAAACAGTTTGTATAAGTATTAAGCAAGACTAGATTATTAGCAAAAATTGATTTTTGGAGAGATGGCCGAGTGGCTGAAGGCGCTCCCCTGCTAAGGGAGTATGGGTTAATCACCTATCGTGGGTTCGAATCCCACTCTCTCCGCCAATTTGCTGCCTGTTACAAGAGGAGTTATTAAACCTCTGGCAAACCTGCCAGAACTCCCCGTACTTTCCGG
>DAOUSR010000052.1 GCA_030627125.1 Thioploca sp. | reverse complement strand
TTGCAAATATATATCTTCGAACTTAAAAAATATTATTTTTAGGAAATAAAAACTACAAAACAATGATTTTCATAAACAAATTTCAGCAATATTAAATGTCAATCAGTTAATTAGGTTTTGCTGATAACATATTGGTTTTTTTAATGTTTTTTTAACTTTGAACCAGCCATCAGGTATAATGTGTTTAACTTTTTTCACTATTTTTTTATGAATTTTTGGCGAAGGTATTATTGGACGTAATTTAAACTATAATATAATAAATAGATGACACATATAGCAAATTCCCATATTCAGTATCTTAATGCGATGGATATTCAAGTTTGGATACGACGAACTATACAAACTACTGAAAATTTACCGCATGAATCTAAACAAGATAAAATTACACCAACTATAAAACCGGTTTCACTGTTAGATTGGAAATCTTTACAGCAACAGGTCATAACATGTACTAATTGCGATTTACATAAAACTCGTACTCAAACTGTATTTGGAATTGGCAATCGTAATGCGGATTTGATGCTAGTTGGTGAAGCTCCTGGAGCTGAAGAAGATGCCCAAGGTGAACCGTTTGTGGGTAGAGCTGGACAATTATTGAATGCTATGTTATATGCCATTAAATTGACCAGAGAAGATATATTTATTGCTAATGTAATTAAATGTCGTCCACCTGATAATCGAAACCCCAATAATAATGAAATGGCCAGTTGCAATAATTTTTTACAACAGCAAATTGAGTTAATTAAACCCAAATTGCTCGTTGCTGTTGGTGGAGTTGCAGCTCAACATTTGTTGGATACTACTACACCTATAGGTCAATTAAGAGGTCAACAATTTAAATATAATGATATACCTTTAATTGCTACTTACCATCCAGCTTATTTATTACGTAAACCTTCTGAAAAACGCAAATCTTGGCAAGACTTACAGTTTATTGTAAATAGTTTAGCCACAATCATAAAATCATAACTCAATCAAATATGACAACATTTCCAACTATCGAACAATTTATTGGCAATACACCATTAGTACGTTTACAACGTTTGCCCGGTAATACTAGTAATACTATTTTGGTAAAACTAGAAGGAAATAATCCAGCCGGTTCGGTAAAAGATCGACCAGCATTAAACATGATTAAAGCAGCAGAAGCTAGAGGAGATATAAAATCTGGAGATACTTTAATTGAAGCTACTAGTGGTAATACTGGCATAGCTTTGGCGATGGCAGCGGCAATAAGAGGCTATCACATGATATTACTAATGCCAGAAAATGTTAGCTCAGAACGCAAGATACTGATGCGATCTTTTGGGGCAGAAATAATTTTGGTTCCAGCTGAAGGTGGGATGGAAAAAGCGAGAGATATTGCCTTTCAAATGGAAAAAAATGGTCAAGGTAAAGTTCTAAATCAATTTGATAATGCTGATAATCCACTTGCCCATTATAGAACTACTGGTGCAGAAATTTGGCGTGATAGTCAAGGTAAAATCACCCATTTTGTTAGTGCTATGGGAACTACTGGAACTATTATGGGAGTGTCACGGTATTTAAAAGAGGTTAAGCCAGATATTCAAATTATTGGTTTACAACCAGAAGATGGAGCTAAAATTCCTGGAATTCGGCGTTGGTCTCCAGAATATGTCCCTAAAATTTTTGATCGAAATTTAGTAGATCGGATTATGGACATGGATCAAAAAACTGCTGAAAATACTACTATAAATTTAGCAAGTCAAGAAGGTATTTTTGCAGGAATTTCCTCTGGTGGTGCTGTTGCAGGAGCATTACGTTTATCTGAAGAAGTAGAAAATGCTGTTATTGTGGTAATTATCTGCGATCGTGGTGATCGATATTTATCTACTGGGGTCTTTCCATCTGAATAGTAATATATAGCAATGCTTAATGAGATTTAGTATATAACATTTCCCAGTTGAATGAGTAATATTTAAACAATGATATTTATACTGAATTTAATTAAACATCACATAATAATTTGTATTGGTATAATTCATGCTGGAAATAAGATACTATTAATTTGTAACTTTTTCCACAATCTCATAATATGAAATCAAAAAAAACTATTCGCAAAGCTGTGTTTCCAGTGGCCGGACTTGGTACTCGTTTTTTACCAGCCACTAAAGCTAGTCCTAAAGAAATGTTGCCAGTTGTTGACAAACCTCTAATTCAATATGCAGCTGAAGAAGCTGTAGAAGCTGGTATTGAACAATTAATTTTTGTTACTAGTGCTAGCAAACGAACTATTGAAGATCACTTTGATAAAAATCAAGTGTTAGAAGACGAATTATTGTGGCGAGGTAAATTTAATTTACTAGCAATGATAAGAAACATTGTGCCAGAAGGTGTTTCATGTATTTATATTCGTCAACCAGAAGCATTAGGTTTAGGCCATGCAGTTTTATGTGCTAAACCGATTGTAGGAGACGAACCATTTGCAGTAATTCTGGCCGATGATTTGATTGATGGCAAACAAAAATCTTGTTTATCACAAATGATTGATATTCATGAGAATAAACATTGTAGCGTAATTGCAGTTGAGGAAATTCCCCAGAGCGAAACGAATAAATATGGAGTTATTAAACCAGAACCACTTTATGAAGGTGTATTCAAAATTAAAGATATTGTAGAAAAACCTTCTCCTGAGCAAGCACCATCTAACCTTGGAGTTGTCGGACGTTACTTACTTACTCCGAGAATTTTCGATTACTTAAAAACTATTGACAGAGGTAGCGGTGGTGAAATACAACTTACTGATGCTATTGCTAAATTGTTAATTGATGAACAAGTCTTAGCGTGTAAATTTGAAGGTTTACGTTATGATTGTGGTAACAAATTAGGCTATCTAACCGCAACTATAGATTATGCCTTACAACATCCTAATTTACGTGAAGCATTTAAAGAACACTTGTTAAATGTTTGTAAAAAACTGGATAAAACATCTTAAATTCTAAAGATTCATGAAGAATATAGCAATTTTTAATTATGAATGCTTAATTTTTAATGAAATTTGATATAAATATAAAATTCTTGTATTGATATAATTCATTCATTTGGGAAATGCTATAAATGACAAAAACTAATACTACTATTGGGCTAAATAAGAAAGCTAGATTTGATTATTTTCTCCAAGATCGTTTTGAAGCTGGACTAGTTTTGGAAGGTTGGGAAGTAAAAAGTTTGCGAGCTGGACGTTTGCAACTTCGTGATACTTATGTATTGTTAAAAAATGGAGAGGCGTGGTTGTTAGGGGCAGTTATTAGCCCATTAGAATGTGCCTCTTCTCATATTCATCCTGAATCTCAACGTACTCGTAAATTATTATTGCATCGCTCTGAATTAAATAAATTAATAGGGGCTGTAGAAAGAAAAGGGCAATCCTTGGTTCCTACCGCAATGTATTGGAAAAAAGGCAAGGCAAAATTAGAGATTGCTATTGCCAAAGGTAAAAAAGATTATGATAAACGAGATACTGAAAAAGATCGGGATTGGCAACGAGAGAAAGAACGTTTATTTAAACATTAAACTTGCTTGCAATTATCTGTGATTACTTGAGCTCATGCCTGTGCAGCAGGAGCTCCTCAAAACCATTTGAAAAAATCTAAATAATGTTCGGTTCTCTAATAAAATTCATCTACTGATTATTGATGCACTTGGCAATTTACTAGTTTGAAATTATAAGGATTTCTGGCATTTCCTTAAAATTTAATCGTAAGAAATGGAAATTAAAAATATATTAGATATATTAACAACTTATATAGTTAATTCCGAAATATGCCTACCAACAATGCGAACCTCTGATATAAGATTGATTTGAAACATCTTTGAAACTGAAGTTTGTATGTCGAGAATCAATATTTCAATATCAGCAGCTGTTGCAGCAGCACTACTAATAATAAAATTGGCATGTTTCTCTGATACACAAGCACCACCTCTACAACGTCCTTTCCAACCAGCTTGTTCTATCAAACGAGCTGCATAATCACCGGGAGGATTACGAAACACTGAACCACAACTAGGTAAACCGATTGGTTGCTTTTCATTGCGTTGTTTCAATAAAGCTTGAATTTTTTTTAAACTATCTTGGTTAGGATTAGTAGATAATTGTAAAGTTGCAGTGACAAACCATTCATTATTTAAGCCTTTTACGCTACGATAACTAATTTCATAATCTGTCACTTGTCGCCTATGTCGCTGTCCATATTTATCTAAGGTTTCTACTCCACGTACCGCTGACCAAGTATCACCTCCCCAAGCTCCGGCATTCATCGCTAAAGCACCGCCCAAAGTACCAGGAATCCCTGCTAAAAATTCAATACCTGTTAAATTAGCTTTAGCCGCAAATCGAGCTAATCTAGCACAACTAACTCCAGCTTCTACATATATGCGATTTCCATCTAATAATTTGATTTCATTTAATAAACCAGAAGTTAATATTACAACTCCACCAATCCCACCATCTCGTATTAATACATTACTACCTAAACCTAACCAAAAAACAGGGATCGTGATTGGAAGTTGTTGAATAAACTGAATTAAATCTTCCATATCTGCTGGTTCATAAAACCATTGGGCTGGACCACCTACTCGCCATGAAGTATGTTTGGATAGAGGCTCATTGTGACGTAAAATACCTCGCAAACCAACTGGATTAAATGGGTTAGCAAATACTCCATTGCTCTTAGATATGGATTTGATTGGATTTGGTTGCAATGATTCCATTAATTTTATCCTGAGAGTTATTTATTTAAAAATGTTCATAAGTAAATATTATACTCTAAATAGAAAACAGACTGCATTTTTTTACCTGATAAATTCAGGAATTCAAACTTTAATTTGAAAATATTGCATTCCAACTAATTAAAGCGGATAATTTATAGGTATAATTACCATTTAACTTTAAAATTATACCATTCACCATAGTTGTTAGTGACAAATATTCTGATTATAATTATAATCTCAATAACGAGGTTCGGCTATAATGGATGAAAAACATGAAAAATCAAATTGCTTTTACATTGATTGAATTAATGGTTGTCATTGCTTTAATCGCTATTTTGGCCGCATATGCAATACCAAATATGCGAGCAATGTTAATTAATAACCGCATAGTAACAAAAACTAATGAATTAGTTCATGCAATCAATTATGCAAGGAGCGAAGCAATTACAGATGCTAATAAGCTTATACAAGTTAGAGCGATTGATGAGAACTGGAGTAATGGCTGGGAAATATTGGACACTAGTACCATCTCTGCTACCAACCCTGATGATACAGTACTTAAAGTTTTTAAATTTAACAATGATCAAATAGATGTTAGTGTTTTAGGTAGTACTGATACTTCTTTTAACTATACTAGTAGAGGCTATTTGCGAACTCAAATCATATTTAACATATGTAATATAGATTATCCAACAAGAGGCAGGAGAATAACAGTTAAACAAACCGGGCGAGCCAATACGCAAATTCGAGAATGTAATTAAAAAGGCAAATTTATGATTAAATATAATCGGGGTTTTACTTTACTAGAAATATTAGTTGCTTTGTTAATAACTTCTATAGGTCTATTAGGAGTAGCAACCTTACAAACTAGGGGGCAGCAAATTAATTATGTCGCATATTATAGAAGCCAAGCTACTTTTTTGGCTAACGATATAATGGATAGAATGCAAATTAATTTTTCTGAGGCTGCGGCTGGTAGGTATGTGTTGGAGGAGTGGAGTGATTGTCCAAATTCAGGCAACTTATCAACTACTTGTGATACTGGGACTTGTAGTACGATTGCTTTAAAAGACTATGATCTTGCCAATTGGTGCAATATTTTGCAAAATACTTTACCTAATGCGGAAGCTAGAATTACTTTTGATAGCGATCCTGCAAATCAATATACAATTAAAATTTGTTGGGCAAATATACTTGATACTGACAAAATTGGTTGTGGTGATAACACTAAAGAAGAGCAAGTTTGGTATCATCTCGCACCTCAACTTCGCACCTCAACTCAACTAGAATGATAAATTTAATATGAAAAAATCACTAGGATTCAGCTTAATAGAGATAATGGTAGCGTTAGCAATCAGCACTATTTTGTTAGCAGGAGTAGTTTCCATTTTTAACCTAAGCAAACGTACTTACACTCTACAAAGTGACCTGTCTGAGCTACAAGATAATGCTCGATTTGTTATGGATAATTTGATAGATGAATTGCGAGTAGCTGGTTACACTGGTTGTAAAGATATTAATAGTTTTACTAATCCATTTTTTGATAGTATTAATCCGTTTGGGGTCACCGTGAATGATAGTGTTATTCCAGGGACTAATTCAGGTGAGTATCCTCCTAGTGATAGGTTAGTATTTAATATTGATAAAGCGGTGCAACAAGAGTTAATGCTAACTCCAGCTAATGAAACACAATTTGATATAATTCCGAGTAATATACTCCTGAAAGCTAATAGTAATGCTGTATCCAATAATTGGAAAGTTGGTATTCGTGATTGTATTGGGGTGGATTATTATCAAGCTGCACAAACAGCAAATACTATAACCTTTACCCCTACACCAGGACGAATCTATCAAACTCCACTTGATATTTTTATGACCGGAGGTTCTGGTTCTACAGATGATACTGAGTTTAGTACTGTGATGTATGAAGTTAGAGCGGATGATAACGGAGAATTTGGCCTGTATAAAACTATAGAACATGGTGGTGGTGCAGAGCCTCAAATACTATTTGTAGAAGGGGTGCAAAATATCCAAGTTCGCTATGGTATTGATGATGACGGAGATAGTATACCTAATAACTATAATAATATTCCTCCAGTTCTAAATGCAGTTAATGCAACTATTGTTAGTGTACGTCTAACTATTTTAATGAGAACTATTAAAAAACGCGGAATCAGGTGTCCATTTAACAAAAATTTATTTCTTGATGCAGCCTTAGATTCATATCAACCAATGGAAGACAACCAAAAACTTGAAGAAGGTTATTGCCATCGTATATTTACCACTACAATTGGAATTAGAAATAGTATTTTTCCTTTTTAATAGTTCGGACAGAGGTATTGAATTATGAAAACTAATTTTTATAATATTCAGCAGCAACAGGGTGCAGTTTTATTAATGTCTTTAGTATTATTAATAGTATTGACTCTATTAGGAATTAGTGCTTTAGA
Organism: Thioploca sp.; assembly: GCA_030627125.1. Lineage (GTDB taxonomy): Bacteria > Pseudomonadota > Gammaproteobacteria > Beggiatoales > Beggiatoaceae > DRQV01. Next base: position 9,504 of record DAOUSR010000052.1, on the reverse strand, counting down.
CTCAACCAAGTTGGAAACTAAAATGGCAGCTAATGTTCAAGAAAATCATACAGCTTTCCAAGCGGCTAATGCTGGCCTTGACCAAGCTTATCATCACTATGTTTTTCAAGGCGAAACTAATAGCTACAAGGATTTGGAAGATTTTCCAGACAATGAATGGAATAACGAAGGAGTAGTAATCGTGGAAAAAAGCAGTACAACTGGCTTAAATTTTGACAACTATGCTACTGCCAGCTTACGAGTTAAAAAAATAGTCGTACCAGACACATCGCAAATCTTTTTTATATTGGAAAGCAAAGGAAATACAGGATGTATTGATGGGGAATGTAATGGCCATGAGGTAACATTGGTTGAAGGTTGGTCATTTAAAGGTGCTAAAAGCACTGGAGAAGAGGTTAATACAAAGGACAGATGTATTTCAGAATCTACTGATGCCTGCCAACAGATATTTACAAACCTTACAACTTGTGCTGATTCTTCTTGCGTAGATGATGTTCTTGCAACTTGTAGTGCAGATGCAGATGGGATACTTTTACCTGAGGATTGTACTGACATATTTTCAGCTATGTTAGACCCGTAGTTTTTAAATGCTATTAAATTATAATAGTTACGGAGTTCAGAAGCTTTAGTTTATATGCTTTGAGTTCCAATTAAGTTAATTGCACCGAAGTAATAAGTCTTACAAATAGTAGTAACTAAAATTTATGGAGAATATATCATGTTTAACTTGCGTATTTTAATTATTTCAATATTAATCGGCATATTATCAGGATTATCTATATCTAGTTTTGCAGATGATATTGAGCTTTATACTAAAAAGGTTGAAACAGTCGATGCTACAGAAGGCTCTAATATTTTGTTTATGTTAGATAATTCTGGTAGTATGAATAGAATGATTACAGATACAAGTGGTAATCCTTCCGGGAAAACTCGTATAGACGTATTAAAAGAGGCATTGGATTTAATGTTAGATAATGCCGCTAATGTTAATATGGGTTTAGGGCGTTTTGCAGCACTTATTAATGGTAATGCGCCGCCAGTAAATGCTCCTATAATATTTCCAGTTGAGTTTATTGATAAAGATATTCGTGAATTGGAAGGGGAAGAAAACGATACCATCGGTGATATTACAGTGTCTGTTATCCAAGGTTCAGATGATGCAGAACAATTTGAAGAATCTGGTGAAATGGTTTTATATGAATCTAATTTGGATATGACAACTAGGCAAAATGAAATTGTAATTTATGATGGAGATCAGATACAAAATGCTTCTGTAACTACCCAAAAATTTGTTTACAATGGTGCGGACGATGCGGAAGAATTTTTAAACGATAATAAATTACAAACTGGTAGAGATATTATGTACTTAGGTACTCGACCAAAAAGTGCTACTGTATCAAATGATACTAACACTTTAGTTGGATTGCGGTTTAGAGACCTTAATATTCCTCCTGGAGTTACTATTCTTGGTGCTAAAATTGAATTTGTTAGTGCCGCTTCTCACAGTCCTACTAATGACTTAAATATAGCTATTTATGGTGCTGCTAATGATGGGCTATATTTCAAAGACCCTTCAGGAGTTCCTTTTGGAAATTCAGGTTTTAAGAATTGTGAAGATGAAAATACTTGTGTTAATGGAACCACTGATGGCTATCTTAGTGGTAAAGATTATCCAGAAGAGAATTTTCCTTTTATTACTGACGCTGACGCTAAAGAAATAAAAGTGCTGTGGAATAAATCAAGTTCTTTAGGAGCAGGACAAGTATTTGAAAGTCCTAATATTAAGAATATTATTCAAGCGATTGTGGATCAAGATGGTTGGAATGACGGAACCGATAAACATCATCCATATAACAGTTTGGTTTTGTTATTTAAAAGGGATGGAACATCTTCAGCAACAAATGTAAGTAACAGTAGAAGTATTTTCTCTGCCGATGGTGTTGGTACAATACCACCTAAGATTAGTATAACTTGGGAAAGAAACGGTAAACCAACTTCTATAGCGAAAACTTACAATGACTTGAAATTTCAAAGAAGAAATAATACTGCAACTAATGGATGGAATACAACTTTATTAAAAGATCAAATACGACTTGGTAGAAGATGTCTGGATACAGGTGACAAAGCCAATTGTAGTGGAAACGAAACTTTGGTCGGTATACATTTTCCCAAGTTAGATATTCCAAAAAGTGCTGAAATTACTAGTGCTAAAATTGTTTTTACCCATCAAAATGGGCTTGAATCAACAACAACTGGTATAAATAATTTAGATTTATTCATCTATGCTGAAAATTCTACTGATCCTGAAGATTTTAGTAAGACTGCATCTGTAATGATTGGACGCAATAGAATAGAACCACCAATAGAATGGAATAATATCCCACAATTACCAGCAGGATTAGCTGAAAACACTATCTGGAATGGTGAAGGTACACTGCCTGATGGTTTAAAAACAATATGGGAAGGTGAAGGAGAAATGCCTACGACGGGGTATTGTACTGTGGATGAAAAAGGTTTGGTAACTGATCCAGATTGTATTAAATTCACCACTCCTGATTTAACTTCCATTTTGCAAAAAGTAGTTGAACAAGATACATGGAAAAGAGAAAATGATGTTGTATTTTTATTTGAAACAAATGCTACTAGGAATTCAGATGAAGAACTGCCAGATACAGTTGGATTTAGGCGAATTGTTGCACCAACAGATACTACAAGTGATAGCGGTATTGTGCCATATATTCATGAGGACACAACTACCCTACCTAAACTTGAAGTAACCTATCAGATTGCTTTTGAAGAAGATGCAACTGAAAAACAACAGGTAGGATTAAGGTTTGAGGCTATTGATATTCCTCGTGGAGCTAAAGTCGAGAGTGCTTATATGACTTTTACTAGTGCAGAAGATATTAGTACTAATGCAAATATTATTATTAAAGCTGAACTTGGTAGTTCCGAAACCTTTACTGAAGAACCATTTAATATTAGTAATCGTGAGGTTAGCAATGCTTCAGTATCATGGTCACCAAAGACTTGGACTAAGGGATTAATTTATGAAACTCCCGATCTTAAAAATATTATACAAGAAGTTGTAGATGGTGCTGATTGGTGTAGTGGTGATTTAGCATTTATTATTTCTGCATCTGAGGATGATATAACTTCCATTCGTAAAGCTTCATCATTTGATTATATGTCTGGACTGGCTCCAGAGCTTAGAGTGCGTTTTGATACTGAAGATATTAAACCCGGTGGCGGTTGTGTAAACCAAACCTATTACTCCAAAATTTCAGAACGATTTGATGATGCTGAAGAAAAAGTTAGTGGTAGTGAAAATGGTTTAGTGTATCTTGCTAGTCCAACTTTGGAAATGGGTGTACGTGATAATGAAGCGCGTTTAGTTGCATTTCATTTTCGAGAAATTCCGGTTGGGAATGGTGCTGAAGTCGTTGGAGTTCATTTAATGGTAAATGCTTACAAAAGCAACACTAATAAAGATAATGCTACCTTCAATGTCTATAGTGAATTATCTCCTGATACCAAGAATTTTTCGGCCACAGATTATGATCTTAGCTCTAGATCATCGAAGACCAGTATTGTTAAATGGGAACCTGGAGTTTGGGAAAAAGGCAAAGTGTACAGAACACCTAATCTTGCTGGTGTAATCCAAGAAATAGTTAACCAACCCGACTGGAAAGCTTATAATGATGTGGCTTTATTTGTTAAAGGTACTGGACGACGAGATGTAGTTTCTTTTGATGATAATCAAGCTCTTGCTGCTACTTTACGGATTCAAATTAAAGGTAAGTTAGGGGAAGATGGAAAAGGTGATATTGTTACAGTGCGTAGGCGTTTACAAACTTTAGTTAAGAGAATGCGAATTCCAAATAGCCGTACTCCTATTGTAGGAGCTTTATTTGAATCTGCTCAGTATTACTTGGGTAAAAAGGTTGTTAATGGTCAAAGTCGTAATAATGAGCCTTTTCATCTGGTTAGTCACCCAGCTACTCATAATAGCGAAAATAATACTCCGAGTGATTGCAATATTAATTTAAACCCTTATGCGGTAGAATGTGCAGGTGAAGAAGTTGCTGGTGTAGCAAACTATGTTGCTCCAGCTCAGTCATCAACTGGCAGCTGTCAAAGTAGTAATCATATTGTGCTACTTACAGACGGTAGAGCCAATGTGACTAAAGCACAAGCAGTTGCTCAAAAAAGTTCTGCTCTAGGATTATTACCCGATAATAGTTGTATTGATAGTTTTGATTTAGGTGATGAAACCATTCAGATTTCTGAAGCTGAGGAATGTGGTATTGATTTGTCAGATTATCTAGCGACAAAAAAGAATATATCTGTTCACACTATTGGTTTTCAATTGGGAACTGCTTGGTTGGGTAAGTATAGAGTAGGAGATGGTTATGTTGTTGGACCTAAAAATGGGTTATATTATGATATTCCTGAATTAGATAAAACAATCAGCACCCTTGATAAAAAAGGAAGATATATAAGCAATTCGAAACGTGGTTCAGTCCTTGGCTATGTTAAAGATGTAGATGAAACTAGAGATAATCTTAAAGCTGTTGATTATCTGTGTCGGTTAGCTTCTACTGGTGGTGGTAATTTTGATAAATGTAGTGGCCGTAATTTTTATTTAGCTGCAACAGTTGAGGAATTGGCAACCGCATTTACTAGTATCAGTGCGCAGGCAACCACAAAAAATAGTTCATTTGCAGCTCCAAGTGTATCTATTAACAACAATAATAATTTATTCCATAATAATGAAGTTTATTATTCTTTGTTTAAGCCAGGAGCAGAAGCACGTTGGAACGGTAACGTTAAAAAATATCAATTTATAGATGGTAGTCTCAAAGATGCGAAAGGTAATGAGGTCACTGATGAAAATGGTAAAATTGTTGATGAAGCTGTAAGTTTTTGGGGTAATTTGAATGATGCCGATGGCGGTAATGTAACTGCAGGTGGTGCAGGCAGTAAGTTGGTTAGCAAAGACAGAAAAATTTACACCTATTTTGGTGATTCTTCACCAGGAAAGGACCACAAAGTCAGTTTAATCAATTACCAAATAAAAGAGTTTGATTTTGCAACTACTGCTTTTGATAAAGAATTGGTTGACGAATTATTAGTAAATGATGAGTCAGCAGAAGAAGTGGTAGAAGTGGTAGAAGATGAAAGCAATAGTAGAGATGATAAGGCCAATGAATTAATTAGGTGGATCCTTGGAAAGGATGTTACTGAAGGTGAAGGTTCATCCACTACGAGTCAATCTACAGATACTACAGAATCAACTGAAGAAGAGTCACAAGATAGCATAAATGTTCTTAATCAGGGTGATCGTTGGATGCTTGCTGATCCACTCCATAGCACTCCTAGAGAAGTCATTTATTTAAATGGTTCTAAAGAGGAAGAAGAAGCTTCAGAAAGTAGATTATTTGTCGGTACTAATGATGGCTTGATTAGAATGATTGATACTGCTGATGGTCAAGAAAAATGGGCTTTTTTACCAAAAGAATTAGTGTCATCGCAATTTCTCATGAAAAATCAAATGAAAGCAGAAAATACTGAACATTCTTATGGTGTTGATGCCACTCCAACTTTTATGATAAGTAGAGACGAAGATGGGCAAATTATTCCAAAAGAAGGTAATTATGTCAGAATGTTTATTGGTATGCGACGTGGTGGCAGGAATATTTATGCTCTTAATGTATCAGAAAAAGATGGACCTCCAAAATTAATGTGGACTATTAAGGGAGGTGAAACTGGTTTTAGTAAATTGGGTCAAACTTGGTCGGCTCCTTTGAGGACCGAAGTTGCTTCAACTTATTGTTCCTACGCATGGTGTGATGCTTTGATGTTCGCAGGTGGTTATGATCCTGTTGTAGAAGATAATAGTACATTTAACCCAACTAAAAAGGTTAGCATGGGCAACGCAATTTATATGGTTTACCCAAAAACTGGAGAAAGATTATGGTGGGCTAGTAATAAAGGTTCCGGTGCTGATCTAGAGTTAAGTGGTATGGACTATGCGATTCCTTCTGATTTATTATTGCAAGATACTACTGGTGATGGCCTTACCGATCGGATCTATGTGGGTGATATTGCTGGTCAATTATGGCGAATAAATTTAGGTGGAGAACAAGCTGAGGGTGTTATTATGGCAAGATTAGGAGAAACATATAAGCCTGAAAAACGTAGTTTCTTTTATCCACCAGCTTTGGCTCGTATAGATAGCAAAAATATCTTAACAGCAATTACTGGTGCACGTCCTAATCCTTTGGCTGGTGGAATTCCATCAGGTAGTGGATACTATGCTCATGACCAGTTTTATGCTATCCTTGACAACAAAAATGATTTTACTACACCAATTTCCATAAAAGATTTAGAGGATGTCACTAATTGGGATGCAGATAGCGAACATGTTAATTTAAAGGATACTGACAAAGCTGGTTGGTTTTTTAATTTGCAAGAATCTGATAAATCATGGTTGGGTGAAAAAGGCTTGGGTAAACCACTAGTAGATGATGAAAATGTATATTTTGTTACTTACGTTCCAGCATCAGCTTCAAGTAAAAAAATTGCTAGTGCTAGTTGTGAAGCTGTTGAAGGTGCTAATCGCTTTTATGCAATTAATTTACTTGATGGTGGCCCAGCTTATAAAAAAGATGAAAATGGTGAGTTTGATATTGAAAATCGTGGTACAACTGGTGCAGACCGCTATAAAGATATAGCATCGGGGGGGATTTTTGATATCGTTGAATTTATTACAGATAATGAAAACGGTCCGCAGAAGGACTACGTTGTTGGTACAAAAACAGGACTTACAAAACTAATTCCACCAGCACGAGTATTTTGGCAACAAAAATAAACTAGTCTGTAGGGGTAATCCCTTGTGGTTACCCCATTCCCTCAGATTTAAGCGTATTCACTAATTAGAGATACATTAATGAAAAATAAAGGTTTTACGTTAATCGAATTGATGATTGTTATAGCAATTATAGGAATATTAACAGCTATAGCCTACCCATATTATAGGCAATATGTGTTAACAAACAATCGCTATGAGGCAAAATCGTCTTTGATGGAATTATCCAACCTACAAGAAAATTATTATATCGAAAATAACAAACGGTATGCTACTAGTCTTGATAACGGTACAGGTGGTTTGAATTCGGGCCGAGCTGGTTTTCAGCAAGATGGCGGAGTATTTGTGTCTAAAAATTCAAAACTGGATTTATTAACTGGTTATTATAAGCTTTATTTTAGCAGTGCCAATGCTACATCATATGTTCTGACTGCTGAGGCTATTGGTTCACAATTAGATGATACAGAATGTCTTAAATTTACTATAGATCAAGCTAGTAGAAAAGAAGCTGAAGATAATACAGGAGGTGTTAATGATAAATGTTGGTGATATTAGTATATGAAAAAATGTCTAATAATTCTGGGGTTTATTACTTCAACATATGCAAATGCTGTGGTTATCTCTCCGGTTAATTTGTCTATTTCTAAGCAAACTAATAAATTAACAAATAACTATTTAAATCTTAAATCGACTCGCACTAATTTACTAATTTCCAGTGTAGCTTTAGGTACTGCACTTTACGGAGCGACCGCATGGTGGAGTGATAGTTCGACAGAATTTAAAATTAGACATGAAGGTTGGTTTGATGCAGATACTCCAAATGGTGGTGCTGATAAATTAGGTCATGGTTATTCTTTTTATGTTAGTACCCGGTTGCTAAAAAAAGGTTTTGAATGGGCTGGACATGGTAGCAAACAAGCGGCTCAACTAGCTGGTTTAAGCTCTGCTGCTTTATCCGTTGGAGTCGAAATAATGGATGGCTTTACTGATGAATATGGATTTAGTACCGAAGATGTAATTATGAATTTATCTGGTATTGGCATGGGAGTATTTTTAGAAAGCTATCCACAATGGGATGAACTATTTGATTTTCGGTTAAAATATTGGCCTTCTGCTGACGCTAAAGAATTAAAGGAATATGATCCATTAGCTGATTATTCAGGTCAAACCTATTTATTCGTAGTAAAAGCAAGTGGTATACCTTTCTTACGACAGAATACATTTTCTCGTTATTTAGAACTAGCAGTTGGTTATGGAACCAGAGGTTATCAACCAACCGATGGAACTGGTAGGCAAGAAACATCACGTCATCTGTATTATGGTATTTCACTAAATTTATCTTTGCTACTTAATGATACAGTATTTAATAAAAGTGTGTATAGAAATACAACAGAAAACATGTTGGAATATTTACAAATGCCTGGAACCAGTTTACTGTTAGATCATAAATTTTAACTCTAAATTCTTTATAAACAGCAAAAATATAAGTTATATTATAAGTAACTACCTAGCATATCCAAAATTGTAGATTAGTGAATAAAAATAGTTAATTACTAATGATTTTCATTAATAATTAGCAAATCACAGTTAATCATTCACAATTGGATATGGTAGGTAATTATATTTAAGTTATAAAAACTTGTCACCAACATCACTTCGTACTCACCTGCCAGAAGTTAAATCTTGTTCAAAAATGTTTGCAAGTTGAAAGAGCTAATTTTTCAGGTGAGTTATTAGCAGGAATTGCTGTTTTAATAGGTAAGTTTTCCGACAACAACAATCCACTTGGCAACAAATCATCTGGAGAAGTATAAGAACCTTCACTAGGATTTACTATAAAACTACCCAAATTTTTACCTAACTTTTGGCTACAAGGAGTTTTCATTAAATTACTAGCATCCACAACTGCATCTGGCAGAACTACTAAAAATCCTTCCATATCAACATCAAGTGATTCGATATTTACCTCACCATCAATACCTAATTTTGAAGAAGCACTAATTAAACTGTTTGGAGAAGTGATAAATTGATCAGCAACAATATGAATATTACCACCATGTCCTGCATTAGCTTGAGCAATAATATTGCCTTTATCCATAAAATTGGATTTTTAATCGTGATATTACCACCATCACCTTTACCACCTTGCACACTAGTGGTAATTGCCTTTTTTCAACAACAATAAGTCAGAGGCATTGATATTAATTCTTCCTCCACCAGCATTTTGACTTGAAGTACTAGCAAATTCATTATACAAAGCAATAATTCCTGTATTAATATCGATATTACCTGAATTTCCAGCATTACCACTATGACCTTCTGAATTGGAGTAAATTCCACTGATAGATATGCTATCTTGGTTAAAATCCGAGAAATCTTCCCGATATTGTATCTGTTGCTTGGCTGGTTCTCTTAATTCCAGTTTACTTGAATCACCAGAAATAACAATCAAATCATCTGGCAACGAAATGGCTGTCTTGCATATCAACTATGAGATTGCAAGTACGCAATTGATGCTGGTGATAAATTATTTACTCCAGCAATGAAAAAACTTGCGAGCATTTGTAATACACAAGCGACGGTTGAAAGAAAATACTCTCTACCAATATCGGGGTGATTTGAAACGCCGCTTC
>DAOUSR010000011.1 GCA_030627125.1 Thioploca sp. | reverse complement strand
TCGACAAAAGGTTGAATTGGGTAATGATGATGAATGGATAACTGCGATCATTGCTGGAGCTGATATTAATCTAAATAGTGATCCAAGCAAAGTTTGGTCATTAGCAGTACAAGCTATTGTTAAGAATGGGATTGATGGTATTACCCAAATTGATAATTTTGCCACTCAATTTAGTGTCGCACCTAGTTTTGTGTATAGGTTAGGGCAGGGTATTGATTTGCTTACTCAAGTTATTTATACCTCTTATGATGATGGTTTATATGCTGGTGGGGATGATGTTATGTTCCAAGTAGGGATTTCCTTCAGTTTAGAATCAGTATTTAATGATCAGATTCATGAGCGGGATTCTATTTTGAATTTGGAACAATAAGTATATTCAGTAATTTGCATAATTACTCAGAAAAGTTTTATCTAAAGAGCTGTTTGAATCGAAGCAGAGCTTCTTGGCAGTGTGTTCCCAAACTGAAGTTTGGGAAAATTTTGGTGGGCAACGATAAATTGTGTGACCCACCATATCGTATTTGAATTTATACTATCATGGGGCAACTTACTTCAAATTCCCATTTAGTATCACTTCCACCTTCACAATTTGGTTCTACTCGCACAGTTATTTGATTTGAATTTCCAGCAGTAGCATTAATATTTAGTTGAGATTGTATATTGTTTATACTACGAACAACACGAAATCCTAAATTATTAAGACGAATATTTGTAGTTAATCCATGACGTGAATTTGATGAACTACCACGCACAACTTTCATTTTATTAGAACTTTGCCATACTCTACCATCAGAACACCACTCGTAAACATTTCCAATAGTATCATATAAACCAAATTGATTAGCATCGAAAGAACCTACAGGAAGAGTTTGTGTACCATTTGAATAACGAGAAAAACCACAGCTATCACAATTAGCTCTATTTTCACTAATCTCTATTTTCACTAATCTCTATTTTCACTAATCTCATTACCCCAACCTTTATCATCTGGTTTTCCACTGCCAGTAGCTTCAGCAAATTCGTCATATTCATCAAAAGTTACTTCATATTTACCAATTGCAAATGTTGTAATATCTACCTGATGTACAAATGACGCATTAACAAAAAGATTATCGCCCATTTTAAAAGAACCAGTTGGAATAACTACCATTTCTGGTCCTAAACTACCATCTTTTAGAGTATCTTGGAAAACTTCACCAGCTTGGTGATAATAATGAAGTTTTAGATTTAATTACATTAAATTCAATAGGTTGAGAATTATAAATTAAATTTCCCTGCTCATTTTTATATCCAACAAAAACAGCAAAGTTACCAATTAAACCGCTTAAATCACTAGCTATTGAATGTCTCTCTTTAATACCAAGCCGTTTAGTCGTACTAGCAACTAAGTTACTTAAACTACCATTATTATCCTTCATAAAAGTAGTTCCATCTAATGAAGCAACCGTATAAATAGAACCATCCTCACCAACATCTTGTGGATCAATATCAACAGATAAATCAAGCTTATCGGATTCTGTTAGTTCATAATCAGTAGATACAGTGCGATTATTTACCCTAAAGTTGGTAGTTAAATTAGCATCAGTTTGTTCAAAATCTACAATCCGTTTCATACCAAGTTGAGGTTCATTATCAGCCAAATACTGCAAATAGGCATACGTTGCTATATTCTTTTCTTTGAAATCAAGGACATCAATAGCAATAAGAAGATTAGCAATTACCTGAGCTGCTCGGATTTTTTCAGCACCCCAATTTTCTAATTTATACCAAGAAGATTTATAGCCTCCTGGTGGCCTACGAAGAGATTGATAAATATTATCACGACTTGGGTTTTTTCTAGCAACACAATTAATAATTCACAGTTAACCATTCACAATTAATTATATCATTTAAGCAAAGCTTTCAATTCTGGAATACAAGAACCACAATTACTTCCGGCTTGAATTTTCTCACCAATTTGGGCAACAGTTTTTAAATCATATTCTTTGATTGCGGCAACTAATTCATTATGACCTACATTAAAACAAGCACAGATAGTATTATTTCTATGCTCATCATTATGTCCAGTCAATAAAGCCAGTCGTTCCGCTGGAGTTAATTTATCTCTAGTGAATAATTGAATCAAACCATGTCGATTTGGTAAATTTTCATCTTTACCGATAAACATACAAATATTCAAACGATCTTGGATAAGATTAGCATAGTTATAACAGCCATTAGCTCGATCCTGATACTCAAGCCATTCTAAATTCGCCCCAAAATTATGATGCAACCATAAATTCCAATTATCAGGTTTAGTTTCACCAGCCAATTCATATCGCCAACAATTATCACTAAGTATTTTCACTGAATAATCAATGTCTTTAGTTGGTAAAGTTAAAGGTTGTTTGGATAAAATAAATCCTTGCCATATTGGACGATACGCACTAATTTTAACTGGAGTATGTTTAAATTCAGGTTGGCCAGAAATTGGATCAGTATGTGGTGCTACTAACACATCAACTCTTGCACAATTACTAGTTTGACTGTTAAAGTGCATTGGAATAAATAAATTTCCCATTTGCTGATTGGTAGTCAATTTAGCTCTTCCCATCCATTTACCTAAACGACTAGAAACAGTAACTAAGCTACCATGATTAATATTGGCAGTTTGAGCATCATTAGGATGGATTTCCACATATGATTCACCAGTATGACGTAATAATCGTGCTATTCCAGTACGAGTCATAGTGTGCCATTGATCCCGAATTCTACCTGTATTAAGTACAAAGGGAAATTTAATATCTGGTAAACTTGCTGGTGGACGTGGAGTTATACTAATAAATTGAGCCTTGCCACTGCTGGTAAAAAACCGTTTATCAGCAAACATACGTTCAGTCCCACGCAAGCCAGTACAATGTTCTGAAGAATCACAGATCGGCCATTGAACTGGTTTTAATGCTTGATATTCTTCATCAGAAAATGGTAATAAACCACTTAAATCGAAATCTCTAGTTCCTTCATTTTTATACCCAGATAAAGCTACATATTCTCGAAAAATATCAGCAGAGGAATTGTAAGCAAAAGCCTTCTCATAACCCATACGTTGAGCAACTTGACTTAAAATCCACCAATCTGCTTTAGTTTCGGCTGGAGCTGGTAAAAAAGTTCTTTGTCTAGAAATTCGGCGTTCAGAATTTGTCACTGTGCCATTTTTTTCTCCCCAAGCTAAAGTTGGAAATAATACATTAGCATGAGCAGTAGTATCATTATCTCGTACGCAATCTGAAACTATCACTAATTCACATTCTGCCAGTGCTTGTTTGACTAAATTAGCATTGGGTAAACTGACCACTGGATTGGTCGCCATAATCCAAATAGCTTTCACTTCGCCAGCATGAACTGCATTAAATAAATCGATTGCTTTCAAACCTGGAGAGGTAGCAATATTAGATGCTTGCCAAAATTCCTGCACCAAATCACAATGTTCCGCTGAAAAATCCATATGGGAAGCTAATTGATTGGCTAAAGCACCAACTTCTCTACCGCCCATAGCGTTTGGTTGGCCAGTCATAGAAAATGGTCCCATTCCTACTTGACCTAAGCGTCCAGTTGCCAAATGACAATTTATGATACTATTTACTTTGTCAGTACCGCTGGTTGATTGATTTACTCCTTGGGAATATAAAGTTACAACTTTTTTATTATCTGCAAATAATTGGAAAAATTCTAAAATTTGTTCTTCTTCTAGGCCAGTGCGTTGAGATATACCTGAAATTGAACCACTTGATTCTCTAGCTGTTTGAAAGGCAGCAGCAAATCCATCAGTGGCTTGTTCTAAATATTCATAGTCTAAATAATCATTATGACGTAAAAAATCCAGCAAGCCATTGAATAACCAAATATCACTACCAGCTTTTATTGCCAAATGAGTATCAGCTATTTCACAGGTTGCAGTGTGGCGTGGATCGATTACAACTATTTTTTGGTTAGGATGTTTTTCCTTGGCTATCATCAGCCGTTGAAATAGAATCGGATGACACCAAGCTAAATTACTTCCAACTAATACGACTAAATCGGATTGTTCCACATCTTCATAATTACCTGGCACAGTATCGCTACCAAATGCTCGTTTATATCCAGAAAGACTGGAAGACATACAAAGTCTGGAATTAGTATCGATATTACCTGCACCGATAAAACCTTTCATTAATTTATTGGCAACATAATAGTCTTCTGTCAATAACTGCCCAGACACATAAAATGCGATTGCTTGTGGGCCATATTGTTCTATAATCTGTTTAAATTCAGTGGCTACTTTGTCTAAAGCAGTATTCCAATCACATGAATTATTATCTATTTCTGGATGTAAGAGACGACCTTCTAAACCTAAAGTTCCACTTAATGCTATACCTTTAGAACATAATTTACCAAAGTTAGCTGGATGAGATTTATCACCTTGAATAGTGACAGATTTAGTAGAATCAGTTTGAGCAATAATGCCACAACCTACTCCGCAGTAGGGACAAGTGGTTTGGGTACTGGACATGTAGGAGACCTGTTGCTAGATATATAAAATGACAAGTATAAATATATAGTATAAATTTTGACTAACTCAAGTATTTCTTGAAATTTTTACTAAAAAACGCTAAAATCACAAAATGCGAATTTAGTTATATAATGGGTAAACTACTTGATGGGATAAAACTTATCCATAATTAAAGCATTCGATAACAGGCTCTTGGTTAAAAACAATACCTTCGCCAATGCAAGAATTTGTTGTTTCGAGAAATACGCTTCGCTTCATTCCCAAAATAACCATCAAATTGGCGAAGGTATTATTCATTTGGAACAATTATTATTTTCAAGGTTTTAACTGTTTAAAAAACAACATCTCTTTTCCCGTATTATTAGTAAATCTCTCTACTTCTACCTTAAAAATATTACTTATCATTTCATCAGTTAGGACTGGTGAGCCATTATCAATAACACTACCTTGATTTATAAGAATAATATTATCAGCATAACGTATAGCTAAATTTATATCATGTATTGACAATATTATGGTATAACCTTCAGCAACCAATTCTTTCAATAGCTCTAATATTTCAATGGCATGAGATATATCAAGGCTTGATGTAGGCTCATCTAACAGAATTATCTTAGCTTGAGTGGCAAGGCTGCGAGCAATTATAACTCGTTGCATTTCACCGCCAGAAAGCTTGGTAATTAATCGTTCCGCAAGATGGATAGTATCAGTTCTTATCATAGCCTGTTTAACATGATTAATCCCTATTACTGGTTGAAATCGTATAAGATGCGGATTACGTCCCATCATTACTATATCTTGTACAGTGAAAGCAAAATTAATATTACTGTTTTGGGGTACAAAAGTCAGTTGTTTGGCTAATTCCACTCGTTTTAAATTTTGTAAATTACTTCCATTTAAAATTACTTCTCCTTCTGTTAATTTCCATAATCCAGCCAATAACTTCAATAAAGTTGTTTTGCCAGCTCCATTAGGCCCAATAAGAATTGTTAATTTTTGAGGTGGTACGACTAAAGATACTTTTTGTACTAACCAACGTTCTTCAATTTTTAGCCCAGCTTGTTTCAATTCTAGAGTATTCATGGTTAATTATAGTATTTTAAGAGCTTGATATTTATATAAAATTTCATTAAGAATTGCTATATATGGTAAAGGCATATTCAATAAACTTACGAAAAAAAATACGCTTATGAAAATATTGAAAAGAATTATTGCTTCCTTCTAACTTTAAATCTGATATGCTATTAGAAATTTTTAAACTTTAATGCGAAAATGTTCTCTAGTCAATGTAATTATAATTTTTTAAGCCTAGAATTAGGGTTTGAATTGTGTCTAAATAATACTTTATAAATACTTAAATATATGAATTACTTAGAAAGTGAAATAACTCATCAAACAATAACTGGTCTAATCATCTTAATAACTAGCATATTCATGGGAATAGTAGGAATGTTCCTATTTGATGGCAAAACTTGGGGATTTAATATTACCCTTTTTGGTTTATTATTGATAGCTTTTATATTGATTATTAGAAACTTAAGTAGTCTATATATGAGTTATCGTGAATATGTTTTGGCAGCAAGCGGGACGTTTTTCATTTTAGCTTTAATCTGGCGAGATTCTTTAGTATTAAATAGCTTAAGTTATTTAGGATTATTATTGACGATTAGTCTTGCCTTTAATGCTGGAACTAGACCAAAATTACGTCAGCTTGAAATTTATCAAGTATTTCAGGATTTTTTATTATCCATAGAATACAGTATTAGTAGCTATCGTGGACTAATATATGAAGATATACAGTGGAGTGAAGTTAAAAATCGTTGGGGCGATAATGTCCATTCTACTGTTAGAGGGATAATGGTTACCATACCAATGTTATTGATTTTTGGGCTATTACTCATTGCTTCTGATGCTAGATTTGAGCAAGCAGTTCATGAGTCATTAGATTGGGGATTAAGTGAGGAAGCTGTATTACGTTTTATAGCTATATTCATCGTATGCACTTGGTTTTCCATAGCTATATTACGTGGAACTATATTAACTCACAGTTTGACAGAAAATACCGAAAAATTATATTTACCAGTTTGGCGACTTGGTTGTATTGAAACTGGAATGATACTTGGAGCAGTTAATTTATTATTTTTAAGTTTTATTGCAATCCAATTTACTTATTTTTTTGGTGGGGATGCTTTAGTACAGTCGTTAGATGGGCTAACTTATTCCAACTATGCTCGACGTGGGTTCATGCAATTAGTAGCAGTAATATTGTTAGTAATAGTATTACTAATTTTCTCTCATTGGTTATACCGACCTTATAGCCGATTTGAAAAAAAACTTTACCAATATTTATCTGTAATAATGATAATTATGGCCATGAGCATCGAAGCTTCAGCAGCACATAGAATGTATTTATATACTAAGGTTTATGGTTTTACTGAATTACGTTTTTATACCAGTATTTTTATGTTATGGCTAGTGGTGTTATTTATTTGGTTCGGTTTTACTATTTTATGTGGTAGAAGAACTAGGTTTATTTTTGGTGTAATTATTAGTGGTATGTTTTTTATAGCGGCATTAAATTTTATAAATCCTGACGCTCAGATAGCAAAATTTAATTTGGCTCGTTTACAAGCTGAACAACGGTTTGATGCTTCTTATATAGCTTCTTTAAGCACTGATGCTGTTCCTGCGATATTAGCAAACATGCCATATATCCAAGAACGTTGTCAATTATGGAATTCCTTAAATAAACTACCAAGTTTACAAGTAAATAAAGATTGGCGGGCATTTAATTTGGCACAATATAATGCTCAACAATTATGGTTAGAGCAAACTAAACCAAACTGTGAAATTGAATATAACCTGTAAATGATTATATAGCAATTCTTAATTATGCAGTCGCCCAGTGGCTCTGATAAAGATTGGTTTTATAACTTCTTTATGATATAATTATAGATCAGATAAAATTAGGAACAGAATGTTATGTATGCAGTAATGAAGACTGGTGGTAAGCAATATAAAGTGTCACAAGGTGATGTTCTTAGAGTAGAAAAACTTTTCGCAAATGAAGGTGATAGCATTGAATTTGATGATGTGTTACTAGTAGCAGATGGTGATAAAATCGAAATTGGTAGTCCTCACGTTGATGGTGGTAAAGTTACTGCAACTATAGAAGCTCATGGACGTGGCAAAAAAATTAAAATCGTTAAGTTTAAACGACGTAAACACCATATGAAACAAATGGGACATCGACAATCTTATACTGATGTAAAAATTACTAGTATAATAGCTAACAATATTTAAGGAAAAAATATGGCACATAAAAAAGCTGGCGGTAGTAGTCGCAATGGACGTGATTCTAATGCTAAACGTTTAGGAATTAAGCGTTATGGTGGTCAACAAGTTTTATCTGGTAATATTTTGGTACGCCAACGTGGTACTAAATTTCATCCGGGTGTAAATGTTGGTATAGGTAAAGACGATACTTTGTTTGCCACTTCTGATGGTGTAGTTCTATTTGAAGTTAAAGGCCCCAAAAATCGGAAATTTGTTAGTATTGTACCTGCCCCTGTTGCAGTTGCAGCTTAGAATATGGAAATATTACCCGCTATTGTCATTACATTAAGAAAATTATAATCTGAAAAAGTTTTTAGATTCTTGCATAGCTTAATTTAATGGCCGTAATGGGTAATTTTATAGCAATTCTTAGTTATGAATGCTTAATTCTTAACTAAATTCGATATAAATATCAATAATTTGTATTTATATATTCAATTGGGAAACGCTGTAAGCCTACGGCTAATTCATTTTTTATTAAATTTTAAGAACCATTTGAATAAGCTATTTAAATTAAAGCCTATTCCAAAAATATTAGGAATTACCACGAACACCTATGATTCTCATATATCATTTTAAAAATCTAACGTATTATGTTAAGCGGTACGAGACAAGGACGTAAATTGTCGACTTCAACGACTGGTTATCCTGAAAACTCGTAGGGTCGATGAAGCAAAGCGTAACCGACCATTATGATATAAACAATAAATTATTGATTAATATGTTTGGTCGGTTTCATTTCATTGCACCAACCCTACCAGGCTTTGACTTCTATTTTTTCTTAATTGGGGGGAGTGAGCAATTACAAATTTAGTTACATAACATCAAGTTACTGAGCTAAATGTTTCATTTCAGCTAATTCTTCTGTATAACCACCTGATAATATAGGAAATCTATACCAAGTTTTAGGATCAAGATTATTGTCGTCTAAATGAAAGCTAGGAGCAAAACGTTCTCGTTTCCATTGATTACGACTCCAAAGGGTAAAAAATCGTTCAATCCAAGTTAATAATTGTTGCTTATCATATTCACCAAATTGAATTTGTAATAGACAAAATATCTCATATGGAGTTTGCCGATCCCGAATCGCAGCTTTTTCTATCACATTTAACAAATGATATGGCATTAAATCCGCTTCATCAGTTTGCTGCATATCGGCTGGACGCAATTCGGCAGTCGGTGTTTGTTGATTAACCAAAGCTAAAGCTGGTATATTAGTTAATTCCGTTGCCCCATGTTCCAACCAACGTAACCAATTGCGTAGAAAATCCTTATCTATACCAGCCAAAGGACTTAAACCACCACTAGTATCACCATCCATCGTAGCATAACCCTGAGCAACTTCAGAGCGGTTACAAGTAGTTAATAATAAAGCGTTATTTAGATTTGCTATCAACCAAACACTGGGAGAACGCACTCGGGCCTGAATATTTTGTAAGGCAATATCGTGTTCTTGCCAGTTAAGCTTATGTTTAATGGCATTAGATACCAAATTAACGTAATTTTTTACTAAACTATCAACATTTAATTCTATGTATTTAGCTCCTAAGTTATTAGCCAAAGTGCTGGCAGCTCTTTTAGTAGTTTTGCTAGAATTTTCCGTAGCTTGATAAACACAAGTGAGGATTAATTGTAAAATATTATTGATAGTTTTTTTCGCTGGAATAGCAAATCCAATTTTAGCTCCAAATTTTTTAGTGCCTAGCTCGGCCACACCTAATTCCACCATTAAACGTACCAAACAAGCAGTAGCGGAAGAATCTGCTCCACCACTGAGAGAAACCACAAAACCACGAGAACGAGTCTTGCGTAGATAATCAAACAATCCTAAAGTAACAGCTCGAACAAATTCTTCCTCTTTAAGAGTCGGACTGCTTTCCCATGTTTCATAAGTAGGTGAATTTTGTTGGGGAGGATTAACCTGATAATTAAAAGGAATCTGAATACAATCAGATGGTCCCCAATTACTAGTTTGGGCTTGCGAGATACGGGTTAAATCCACATCCACCCAAGCATCAACTATTTGATAGGATTTAAAACTAAAACGTTTACTGCTAGCAAGTATTTTTCCCCCACTAGCAATCATGGCATCACCATCATAAATTGCTCTACCAGCTTCGTTGCCCAACAGATTAGCATAGATGTAACTAACACTAAATGCTCGTGAACCTTCTAGTACAAAGCGTTTTCTAATCTCATGTTTACCAAATTCAAAATGACTGGCACTAGGATTAAGAATGATGTCTACACCTTTTGCGGCTAATTTAATTCCAGGTCTATCTGCTACCCAAGCTTCTTCACAAATTTCAAATCCGATCCGCACTCCACCACAATCAAAGTAAATGTCACCGATTGGATATTGCTGATTGTCTATTTCTATATTGGCCTGTATATTCTGTGGGAAGGTGTTAAACCAACGTAATTCGTAATGAATTCCATCATTGGGTAAAAACTGTTTCACTACAAAACCAGCGATATTGCCATTAACTAATAATGCAACAGTATTGTAAATTCGATTTTGATAGAGTAATGGTAAACCAACCGCAACAATAATATCTTCAGTATGCGGCACAATTGCAGATAATACTCGCAACGATTGGCGTAAAGTTCCCGGAGCTAAAAAAGCATCTTCACAACCATAACCACTAATACAAAGTTCTGGTAGACATAAAATATTAACTTTATTAGTCTTAGCAGTATTTATAGCATCTATGATGTTGGTTTGATTATTGTTCCAGTCTAATGGAGTTTGATTAAGAGAAGCAGTACCTACCTTGATATATTTCATGTTTTTATGTAAGGAATTTAGTATTTGGTCTATAATAGCATTTACCAATTGCAAGAATTATATTAATTCAGATTAAGAATATGATATTTATATTGAATTTCATTAAGCATTCATAATGTAATTTTTCCATTTCGCTTCTTTTTTTCCATTTTTGCTTTATACATATTTTCATCTGCTATTTCAATTAGAGCTTTTGGAGACAGGTCGTCTTTAAAACAATATTCGGAAAATCCAAAGCTAAAATCAATAACTATTTCATGGACTTTTTGTTGATTTAAGGTTTTTCTAATTCTTTCAATTAATTTTTGGGAATCTTGTAATTTTACTTTTGGAAATACAATCAAAAACTCATCGCCACCCATCCGGAAAACATAGTCTGAAGCTCTAATCATATTTTTAAGAGAATCAACCACAGTACTAATCAATGCATCCCCTTCTGCATGACCATAATTATCATTGATTATTTTTAAATTATCTATATCTATATAACATAAAACAAAGCATTCCTTAGTTTTTTTAGTTATTTCAATTTGTTGAGCTAAAATTTTATAAACTGATCTACGATTGAAAGCTCCAGTAAGAGTATCTGTCATAGATAATTCTGCCAATCTTCCTAAAGTTTTTTCCAATCTGATATGTACGCCAACTCTAGCTAAGACTTCTTCTTCGATAAATGGTTTAGTTATGTAATCAACTCCACCAGCTCAAAAAGCTTTTAATTTAGTTTCAATATCAGCCAAAGCAGTAACAAAAATAATAGGAGTGTCTTTCGTAATTTCATTCTCTCGTAATAATCGACAGGTCTCAAAACCATCTATTCCAGGCATGTTTATATCTAATAAAATTAGATCTGGTTTTACATAAGTTACCCGCTTTATAGCCATTTTGCCATTGGTTGCGGCTAATACTTTAAAACCAGCATTGTGTAGACAATTGTTCAACACATCTAAATTGTTTGGTTCATCATCAACTATTAAAATTGTGCTTGTCATTTTTTTACGATATATTATTAACTAAAGCAACTTCTCTGCATGATTCAAGCCACTCGCTAATCTTTTCCAGTTGATAATTTTTGAGCAATGCTTGCATTTTTCTAATAAAAGGTTGGTACTTGGTATCGGTCTGAGATAATTTAGTCAGTTCCTGTGCCAGACCATTAACATCACCCATTAAAGATAATTCATACATTTCTGCTACTACATCTGTTGGTGGAAATACTATTTTTTGTTCAACTGCTTCTACAATAACCTCTTCAGTAACGCTCTCACCATATACCCAAGTTAAATTTAACTGCTGTTGTAATTGAGCAAATAAACTATCAATTTTAATCGGCTTAGATAAAAATACATTACTACCAACGGTTAAACTTTTATTCTGATCCTTTTCATACACACTAGCTGAAGCAGCAATAATAATTTTATCTTTCAATTCTGGAGATTTACGAATTTGCCTAATTAGCTCAAAACCATCCATTTCTGGCATTACTAAATCGGTTATAATTACATCTGGGAGAAATTCCATAGCCTTTTCTAGACCTTTACTGCCATTATTAGCTTCCTTAGTTTCAAACCCTAATGGTGTAAGCAAATCTACCAATACCGCCCTATTTTCCCAATTATTGTCTACCACTAATACTTTTGGAGTTTTACCTTTAATCCCAATGATTGGTAAGTTAGTTTCGATATTTTTAACTATCTTTCTATGTTCTGTTACTTGTAAGGTTAAATCGAACCAGAATTTAGTTCCAGAACCGATTTGGCTTTCTACTTGTAATTCCCCACCCATCAATTCAACTAAGTTTCTACTTATGGATAAACCTAATCCGGTACCTTTGGTTTGTCGTTCTCGCTCGCCAACTTGATGGAATGGATCAAAGATAGTTTTTAGGTCTTCAGGAGTAATCCCAACCCCTGTGTCTTCAACTATAAACCGGATAGATATGTAGGATTTATCCAATTGATTTTGTACTTCTACCCTAAGAGTTATATTACCACTATCGGTAAATTTGACTGAATTACCTAATAAATTTAGCAATACTTGGCGCAATCTTTTTTCATCGCCATTTATGTCATTAGGTAAAATAGAATCCATCTCTAAATTAAATATAATTTCCTTACACTCAGCTCGAATCCGAATAATTTCTCCCATTCCAGTTAAAAACATATGCAAGTTAAAATCAACATTATATAATTCTATTTTGCCAGCTTCAACTTTGGCAAGATCAAGCACATCATTAATAAGATTTAGCAGATGATTCCCACTTTGCTCAATAACGTTCAGGCCATGTCGTTGTTGAGTGGTAATGGATGGATCGCGGCGTAAAATTTGAGCATAACCTAAAATTCCATTCAGTGGAGTTCTAAGCTCATGACTCATATTAGCCAGAAAAGTACTCTTAGCTTGATTAGCTACTTCGGCTTTTTCCCGCAAAATCTCGGCCCCATCTTTTTCTTTTTTTAGTTCTCTAGTCCGTTCTGCAACTTGAGTTTCGAGTTCTTGATTTTGGGTTCTAATTGTATATAATCTCCATCGTACTCCTACAATTAATATAACTATGAATAAAACTACCATTGCTCCTTCAAACCACAAAGTTTCCCACCAAGGAGGAGTAATGGTAATTTTGATTGCTGTACCTGCTTCATTCCATTTATTATCGTTATTAGAAGCTTTCACTCTAAAAGTATACTGGCCAGGATCTAAATTAGTATAGTGGACGAATCGGCGATTACTACTAGTATAAGTCCAATTTTTATCAAATCCTTCCATCATATACGCATAGCTATTTTTATTGGCAGCTCGATAATTTAAGGCAGCAAATTCAAAACTAAATACAGTTTGATCATAGGATAAATTTATTTGTTTAGCAAAATTAATATGTTGTTGTAATGGTGAATCATCACTAATAGATACTGGTTGGTTAAAAAGTTTAAAATTCGTCAATACCACCGGTGGAATATGTGGATTATCTAGTAATTTATCTGGGTAAAAAGCATTAAAACCGTTTACTCCCCCAAAAAACAATTCACCAGTTTGGCTTTGATAAGCGGAATGTAGTTCAAAAAAGTTGCTTTGTAATCCATCCCAACGGTCATAATTTCTGAATGTTTCCCGCTCGGCATCAAATTTTGATAGGCCTTTATCGGTACTAATCCATAAATAACCTTGTTTATCTTCTAGGATTCCCATTACTAGATCGCCAGCCAAACCTTGTTTGTGCCGATAAACAGTAAATGTTTTACCATCAAATTTATTTAAACCATCGCCAGTAGCAATCCAAATTATACCAGCTCTGTCTTCATAAATCATGTTAATCGTGTTATTGCTTAAACCGTTATGAATATTTTTATCGTGCTGATAATTGATAAATGTTTCAGATTCGGTTGTTGTTGGAACAAATTTAGTGAGGCCTTTGTTTTCCGTGCCGATCCATAATGATCCAGAAGAATCAATGGTAATTGCCCTAATAAAATCAAAAGTTGAGTCTTCATTCAGAACGTAATGGACAAAATTTTCGGTGACAGGATCAAAACGGTCTAATCCTTTCCCCCCTACCTAACCCAATCCATATTATATCATCTTGAGCAACTTCAACATCCCACACAAAATTATCATTTAGACTATTTAAATTATCTGGTTCTAGTTGGTAGTGAGTGAAAGTTTCAGTATTAGGATTAAACTTATTTAACCCATTGCTAGTGCCAATCCATAATATACCTTTACTATCTGATTTAATAGCTAAAATTCGATTATCACTCAAACTGTTAGGATTATTTTTATCGTGTTGATAATGAGTAAAAGTATTATTAACTCGGTCTAGTTTATTCAAACCATTTTCAGTACCAATCCACAACGTATTATTACTGTCTTCGTAAATTGACCAAGCACTATTATTGCTTAAACTGTTAGGATTGTTAACATCATGTTGATAATTAGTAAAAGTTTCATTAACTGGGTCAAAACGATTTAAACCACCAGGACGTAATGCAATCCATAAAATTCCATTATGGTCTTCAAATAAATATCTGACATAATTACCACTAAGGCTGTTTGGATTGTCTGGATCATGGGTGTAAACGGTAAATTCATTGCCATCATATTTACTCAATCCATTTTTAGTACCAACCCAGATAAAACCTGTTCTATCTTGTAGTACGGAAAAAACAATATTATTTGATAACCCATCTTCAACAGTAATATGTTCAAATTTTATATGATCGTCAGCTTGAGTTACCTGCATTAATATTATTATGGTCAATAAAATTAGGTAATTTTTCATTTCGATTTTTAAGTATTTGGTAGGAAAATACTCTTAAATCAAAGCAAAAAACATTCCTAATTAAATTATAAATTTTTATATGATAATATATGTAATATAAATATTACTGGAGCATATTCATGACTAAAGACGAAACTAACGATTATTATAATTATGAAGTCGAAGATAGACAGGAAAAACTTTTTCCAGAGGAACCTTTACCTCCAAGAAAAAAGTTATTCATCGGTTTGGAGAAATTACCAAGTTTACATGATGTGAATGGACTATTGGGTTTATTAAAAAAAAGGATTTATGCTTTAGCATCTGTTAGAAAACGCCATACAGAGAACTTATCTCATACTCCAGTTCATTACACAACTGCCTTAGCATCTGTTAGAAAACGCCATACAGAGAACTTAGCTCACACTCCAGTTCATTACACAACTGCTTTGGCACATATACGTCCACGCTATACAGAGAACTTAGCCCATACTCCAGTTCATTATACAACTGCTTTGGCACATATACGTCCACGTTATACAGAGAACTTAGCTCATACCCCACTTTATTATAAAAGTTCTTTGGCGAACGTACGTCAACGTTATACAGAAAATCTAGCTCATACTCCGGTACAAGGATTTGAGCCTCTAGTAGATATTCCAGAAAATACTTATATGAACCGTAGAAAACAACGTTATCATTTTGAATGGTAAATGTTTGGTACAGCAGGAATTCTAACTTTAGTTTGAGAGCAAGATAAATCTTGTTTAAAATTATCTATATAAACGTAAAATTTTCCTAAAAATAACATTACCATATCTTAATAAATGCTAAAAATACTCCAATTAACTACTTCAGATGCCAACTTTTGGTCAAAATTAGATAATTTATTGGCTTGGGATACAACTTCAGACGATGGAATTACCCAAGTAGTACGTGAAATTTTACAAAATGTGCGACGTAATGGCGATAAAGCTCTGCTTGATTACACCAATAAATTTGATCGGCGTAAGTTAAGCAATCCACAAGAAATTGTCATTGCTACCGAACGTCTGCAACAAGCTTCAATAAGTCCAGAACAACAACAAGCTTTAGAACAAGCAGCTGAACGAATTAGAAATTATCATCAACGCCAATTACAACAATCTTGGCAATATTCAGAACCAGATGGCACTTTATTAGGTCAGCAAATCACCCCTTTAGATAGAGTTGGTTTATATGTACCTGGAGGTAAAGCAGCCTATCCTTCTTCGGTCTTAATGAATGCTATACCGGCGAAAGTGGCTGGAGTGAAGGAAATTATTATGGTTGTTCCAACTCCGGATAATATATTGAATGATATGGTATTAGCTGCTGCAAATATTGCTGGAGTGGACAAAATTTTTAGTATTGGTGGAGCTCAAGCAGTTGCAGCATTGGCTTATGGAACTGAAACTGTTCCTAGAGTGGATAAAATTGTGGGACCTGGCAATGCATATGTGGCTACTGCTAAAAGTATGGTGTTTGGTACGGTTGGTATAGATATGATTGCTGGTCCCTCGGAGATTTTGGTAATCTGTGATGGTCATACTAATCCTGATTGGATTGCAATGGATTTATTTTCCCAAGCAGAACATGATGAAGATGCTCGAGCGATTTTGATCAGTCCAGATGCAAATTTCTTAGTAGCAGTGCAAAATAGTATGGATAATTTACTGAAACAAATGCCAAGAGCCGATATTATTCAAAATTCATTAACTAATCATGGAGCGTTAATTCAAGTGCAAAATATAGATGAAGCTATTGAAGTTGCTAATTTTATTGCTCCAGAACATTTGGAATTATCCATTGAAAATCCTCAAGAGCAGGTAACTAAAATTCGTCATGCTGGAGCTATTTTTATGGGGCGTTATACTGCTGAGGCTTTGGGTGATTACTGTGCTGGTCCTAATCATGTATTGCCAACTTCTCGTACTGCTAGATTCTCTTCACCATTGGGAGTTTATGATTTTCAAAAACGTTCTTCACTAATTATGTGTTCTAAAGCAGGAGCCAGTAAACTAGGCCAGACCGCTTCTATTCTTGCTCATGGTGAAGGTTTGACTGCTCATGCTCGGTCAGCAGAATATAGGATATAACGATGAATAATTGGATACGTTCAGAAATACAACAGCTTTCCGCTTATCATGTCCCTGAATCTAGTAATGCGATTAAGTTGGATGCGATGGAAAATCCTTATCATTGGAATATAGCCCAAATTGAGGTATGGCTTGATGTTTTACGCAATGCAGCTCTAAATCGTTATCCAGACCCATCTGGGAATGAAGTTAAACAACAGCTACGTTCTGTGATGCAAATACCTGATAATATGGATATTATTCTTGGTAATGGGTCTGATGAATTGATTCAACTGTTAGCTTTAGCTTTAAATGATGACGGGCGAGTTATTTTAGCTCCAGAACCAAGTTTTGTAATGTATCGCATGATCGCTCATTTTGTTGGAATGCAATATGTTGGTGTACCTTTACAAGTTGGTGATTTTGAATTAGATATGTTCGCCATGCTGGAAGAAATAGAAATTCATCAACCAGCCTTAATATTTTTAGCTTATCCTAATAATCCAACTGGCAATGCTTTTTCGATTGATGATATAGAGGCTATTTTAGAAACTTCATCTGGTCTTGTAGTTATTGATGAGGCTTATGCACCATTTGCCGAACATACTTTTATGCCATATTTGAATAAATATCCTAATTTGTTGGTAATGCGGACATTATCTAAATTAGGATTAGCTGGTTTGCGTTTAGGATTTTTAGTTGGTTCGCCAGAATGGTTAGGCCAAATAGAAAAACTT
The DNA here is from genome assembly GCA_030627125.1 of Thioploca sp. Taxonomy (GTDB): domain Bacteria; phylum Pseudomonadota; class Gammaproteobacteria; order Beggiatoales; family Beggiatoaceae; genus DRQV01. Next base: position 19,541 of record DAOUSR010000011.1, on the reverse strand, counting down.
CGTTTACCTTATAATATCAATATATTAACTCAACTTAGTACTGTATTTGCGTTACAAAATTATGTATTATTAAAACAACAAACTGAGCAGATTAAATTAGATCGAGAGTATTTGTCAGAACATTTAGAAGCAATTGATGGCATAAACATTTGGCCTAGTGAAGCTAATTTTATTTTATTTCAAACTGCAAATGCCCAAAAAGTATTTGAAAGGTTAAAAGCCCGCAATGTTTTAATTAAATGCTTGCATGGTGGTCACCCTACTTTGGAAAATTGTCTTAGAGTTACAGTTGGTACCCCAGAGGAAAATAAGATATTTTTGCAGGTTTTGGAACAGGTTATAGAGAATTAATAGTTAGGTAAGTGATGTTACGCAAAATGATTCTAAATAATTTGTAATTACATTATTCCTTTGGCTATTTGGCATTGTAATTTCACACTTCAATTTTATTAAATGCTTATAACTATATGTTTTATATTTAATTCATACTTTTTATTTGTTACCAATGCGTAAGTTATATATATTTTTTAATGCGAATACAAAAAATACTAGTTTTTTAAGCTTACCGTGCTACAATGAACTTTTATAAAGATCATATAAATTCGGTGGAAACATTATCAAATTAATCAGGTTTAAAATACCTAATATTTGATTAATTATTAAATTCTATTTTAAAATTATGTCCACTATTATTAAAACAGCCAAACTAATTCGTTTAGTTATATTTGATGTTGATGGAGTACTCACCGATGGTCGTTTATATTTTAGTGATACAGAGCAAGAATATAAAGCCTTCAATGTTCGGGATGGTTTGGGCATGGTGATGTTACAAAAAACAGGAGTAATTATCGGTATTATAACAGCCAAGGAATCATCTATTGTAACTAATCGGATGCAAAAATTAGGTATTAAACATGTATTTCAAGGACGAGTTGATAAATTGATTGCTTTTGAAAAATTACGTGATGAATTACAATTAGATTATCACCAAATAGCCTATGTTGGAGATGATATTCTGGATATCCCAGTTATGGCAAAAGTAGGATTAGCAATTGCAGTGGCAGATGCAGATAAGCTAGTAGTTAAACATTCTGATTGGCAAACTAAAGCTAATGGTGGATGTGGGGCAGCCAGAGAAGTATGTGAATTTATTATGCAAAGCCAAGGTACTTGGGATTCTCAATTAAGTCAGTATGGAATATGATTTATGCTAAGACGCTGGTGGATAGTTTTGCTTAGTTTGGTGGTTATAACAACGTGGTTGGTAAAAAGTATTGATAATAAATTAACAATCATTCCTGAAAATAATATTGCAATTCCTGATTACACCTTAAAGAAATTTAGTACTACACGTATGGATGAATTTGGTAAGTTAAAAAATCAATTGACAGCAGATAACATGATTCATTATCCTAAAATTAATACTAGTATAACCAACCCAACTATGGTATTTTATAAAGATACACACCCTCTGTGGACGGTACAAGCTGAAAATGGTGAAGTATCTCCAGAAGCTGAGCAATTATGGTTACTTGGTGCTACCACTTTGCAACAACATACACAGAAACCAGTTAAAATTATTTCTCAGGATTTATGGATAAGAATTGACACCGAATATGCTTACACTGATTCTCCTACTACAATCATTAGTAGTTTTGGTGAAATTAAATCCACTGGTATGCGTATATTTATGCCAGTTGAACAAATAGAATTATTTTCTCAAGTACGAGGGCGTTATGTACTCAAATAGAATTTTAGTAATAATTTTAATGCTTATTTACAGTAATATTTATGCCTTATCAAATGATCGAGAGCAACAAATTTTAATTGAGGCTAACCAAGCAATAATTGATAATATCAAAGGCATTGCTACCTATGAAGGTAATGTTATAGTAACTCAAGGTTCAATTCGGATTGATGCTGATAAAATAATTCTAAACTATACTCCAGCACAAGCAATTGAAAAAATTATCGCCACTGGTAATTTAGCTATTTTTACGCAACATCTTGATAACGATGAAGATATAAAAGCTAAAGCGATGAAGATGGAATATAATGCAATTGAAGATACTCTACTCCTTACTGATAAAGCGGAATTACGCAAACAAATAGATAGTAAGGACATCTACACCTCCAATGCTCCACGTATTTTATATGACACCAAAAAAGGTTTTACTAAAGCTGATGGTGGTAGAATTAAAATTTCTATTGAACCTCAACATGTAAAAAAGAAGTGAGTATATTATCAGCGAAACATCTAGCCAAGAAGTATAAATCTCGAGCAGTAGTAAAGGATGTTAGTATCAGTGTAACCAGTGGTGAAGTAGTTGGATTATTAGGGCCAAATGGTGCAGGTAAAACTACCAGTTTTTACATGATGGTGGGTTTAATTTCTTGCGATCAAGGCCATATCTCATTAGGAGATAAAGACATAACCAACTTACCCATGCATAAGAGAGCTCAAATGGGATTAGGCTATTTACCACAAGAACCATCTGTATTTCGTAAATTATCGGTTGCTGATAATGTTATGGCAATTCTTGAGGTGCAAAATTTTACTAAACCTCAACGTAAACAGCGACTTGATTTATTACTAGAAGAACTACATATACAACATTTACGTGATAGTTTAGGTATGAGTCTATCTGGTGGTGAGAGGCGAAGGGTAGAAATTGCTCGGGCTTTAGCTTCAGAACCACGATTTATCTTGCTTGATGAACCATTTGCTGGAGTTGACCCATTATCGGTGATTGATATTCAACGAATTATTGCTCATTTATGTAGTTTGGATATTGGAGTCTTAATAACTGATCATAATGTGCGTGAAACCTTGGATATATGTGCTCGGGCTTATATTGTGAATGATGGAATATTAATTGCGGAAGGAACTCCAGAAAATATTTTACATAATGAATATGTTAAAGAAGTCTATCTAGGTCATAATTTCAAATTATAAATGAACATATTATAGGCTGAATGGAATCTTGCTAAAGTCATGAAACAGAGTCTTCAACTACGTCTTGGTCAACAAATTACCATGACACCGCAGCTGCAACAAGCGATTCGGCTTTTGCAATTATCTACCCTTGAATTACAGTTAGAAGTACAACAAGTGTTAGATTCTAATATAATGTTAGAAACTATTGAAGACGAGTATGAAGATGAACTAGAATTTAGCACTCAAACTGATGAATACGATGCTTCTGAAGAAAGTAATAAGTTGAGTGAAGATATTCCTACTGAATTAGCAGTTGATAGTGAATGGAATGATATTTATGACGATAATGAAAATTATGATAGCCCTTTTTCTGTTGTCCCAAGTCAGAGTTCAAACAACCAAGAAGATAATAATGGGAAGGATTTTTTACTTGAACAAAGCAGCACCACTGAAACTCTGCAGGAACATTTATTTTGGCAGTTAGATTTAACTCCATTTGCTGATATAGATCGTGCCATAGCAACAGCAATTATTGATGGCATAGATGATGATGGTTATTTGCAGGCTTCGTGTGAAGATATTAAAAAAAGTCTAGGTGATGGAACTCACGTTACTGATAAAGAGATAGAAACTGTACTACGTCGTATCCAACATTTTGATCCACTTGGAGTTGGGGCAAGGAACTTGAGTGAATGTTTAGCGTTACAATTAGTGGAATGTGAGCCTGATACTCTTTGGTTAAGAGAAGCCAAAATTTTAATTCGTAAGTACTTATCTTTATTAGGTTCACATGACTATGTAAAATTAGTCAAACGGATGAAACTAACTCGAGAAGAATTACGCGAGGTAGTCGATCTTATTCAGTCATTAAATCCTCGCCCTGGTTCTATAATAAATAATCAACAAACCAATTATATAACTCCAGATGTATATGTTAAAAAAGTCAAAAATAATTGGCAAGTTAAATTAAATCCTGATATTTCCCCTAAAATTCGTATAAACTCTCAATATGCTGGTTTAGTAAAACAAAAAAATAATAAGATTGATGTAGGTAATTTAAAAAATCATTTACAAGAAGCTCGTTGGTTTATCAAAAGTTTAAAAAGCCGGCAAGATACCTTATTAAGAGTAGCTAACAGTATTGTCCAACGGCAGGCTGGTTTTCTGGATTATGGGGAAGAAGCTATGAAGCCATTAGTTTTGCATGATATTGCTAACGAGTTGGAAATGCACGAATCAACTGTTTCTCGGGTAACTACCCAAAAATATTTACATACTCCAAGAGGGATTTTTGAATTAAAATATTTTTTTTCTAGCCATGTTAGTACTAACAATGGTGGTGAATGTTCATCCACAGCTATTCGTGCTATGATTAAAAAATTAATTGCTACTGAAAATACTACTAAGCCATTTAGTGATAGTAAAATCGCTAATTTATTAGCTGATATGGGAATTAAAGTAGCTAGAAGAACTGTTGCTAAATATCGTGAAGCGATGGTTATTCCACCTTCCAATGAAAGAAAACGGTTGGAATAGACTGATATGTGCTATATTATCAATAATCTATTGTAACGAATTTTAAGCGTATTTTTATTGAGAATGCGTATATACTGTTGTCATTAATTTTAATAAGGAGCTTATATTAGATGCAACTTAATCTTAGCGGTCATCACATTGAAATTACCCCGGCTTTACGTTCTTATGTTTCTAGTAAGATAGAACGTTTAGAGCGTCATTTCGATCATGTTACCAATGTACATGTAGTTCTCAGTGTGGAAAAATTGCGGCAGAAAGCAGAAGCAACATTACATGTCAGTGGAGCCAATTTATTTGCCAACTCTGAACATGAAGATATGTATGCTGCAATTGATGGTTTAACCGATAAATTAGATCGACAACTTAAAAAGCATAAAGAAAAACTCAAAGACCATCGTCAATCTGAAGGTGGGATTAAAGCTCATCAACCAGTTGAAGAATAATTTTCCAGTTATCATATATTATCTTAGAAAGATGAATTTAAGATAAATCATAGTTAAAGAATTTATAGTGATGAGTCGGGTTAATCATAATCCGACATTTTTTATGAAACTGAAATAAACATGCAAATTTCAAATATTCTTACTCCAGAACGAATGCTGTGTCATGTACAAGTGACTAGTAAAAAAAGAGTTTTTGAATACTTTAGTAGATTGTTGGCCCAGGAAGAAAATATTGAGCTTTCCAGTCATGAAATTTTAGATAGTTTTTTGACACGAGAACGTCTTGGAAGTACTGCTATAGATCATGGCATTGCAATCCCTCATGCAAGAGTAATAAAATATGATGTCACTTTAGCAGCGTTTTTACAACTTGAGACCGGGGTAGATTTTGGAGCAATTGATAAACAACCAGTTGATTTACTATTCGCATTAATGGTACCAGAAAATTCTACTGAAGAGCATTTAGAAATTTTAGCCCAATTAGCAAGTATGTTTCAAGAAAGCGAGTTTCGGGATAGATTACGTAACACTAAAAATTGTCAAGAAAAATTTAAGCTTTTAACTCAATGGCATCATGGTTAAACTTAGTATTGAAGAACTGTTCGAAAATCATTCTAACAACCTAGCACTTACATGGTTGGTTGAACAAGAAGGTAATAAACGGGCATTAATTTTAGAATATGAACAGAAGCTTGCTAATGTAAGTTATCTAAATCTTATACATCCTTCTCAAATTCAGATTATTGGTACCCATGAACTTGCTTATTTAAATAGTTTAAGTAGAGATTTTTATAAAAATACTGTAACTCAATTATTTAAAAATAGTGATTTGGCTTGCATTATTTTAGTTGATAGTTCTACTATCTCTCAGGGTTTAAGAAAAGCCGCAGAACATTATAAAGTTCCCATATTAACCTCAGAATTATCTGGTGAAGTTGTGATTAATTATTTATACACAACTATTGCTAGAATACTCTCCCAGCACATTACATTACATGGTGTGTTTATGGATGTTTTAGGAATGGGAGTTTTAATTATGGGAGATAGCGGTACTGGTAAGAGCGAATTGGCCTTAGAACTGGTTAGTCGTGGCCATCGTTTAATTGCTGATGATGCTCCAGAGTTTTCCAAAATACCTCCACAAATAATAGTTGGTACTTGTCCTTTTGATATGAATGCTTTTTTAGAGGTACGAGGGCTTGGAATTTTAAATGTACAAGCATTATTTGGTGATAGTGCTACCAAAAAAGATAACTATTTAAGTTTAATTGTACAACTACGTCATATGACATCAATTGATTTAAGAAATATTGATCGTTTACAAGGAGATTATAGAGTTAGAACTATTTTAGGAATTGATATTCCTGAAATTTCTCTGCCAGTTGCTCCTGGACGTAATTTAGCAGTATTACTTGAATGTGCGGTACGCAATCATAGCTTAAAAAGTCAAGGTTATAATGCTGCTGACGACTTTTGTGAACAACAACGCCAAGCTATGTTAAAACAACAGATGTAATCTATAATACATTATGGATGGTGGACTTCAATATTTATCTGTAGTCCACCAACTAATTAAGAATTTTGCAATGCCATTTGTAAAACACGCAATGCCTGACCACGATGACTCAACTGATTTTTAATCTCAGGTGAAAGTTCTGCTGAAGCACAGTTATGAGTTGGTACATAAAAAAACGGATCATACCCAAAACCATGTTGGCCATGTGGCTCATGCAAAATTTTACCTTCCCAACTACCTTGGCAAATTAAAGGCATAGGATCATTAGCATGGTGCATATACACAATTACACAATGATAACGAGCTGTACGTTTTATATCTGGAATATTTTTTAATTTTTCTATCAATAGCTTATTATTATCATCATCCGTTGCATTTAGCCCTGCAAAGCGAGCAGAGTAAATTCCGGGCGAACCATCAAGTGCATCCACTTCAATCCCAGAATCATCTGACATTGCTGGTAAACCAGTATATTGAGCAGCATTACGAGCTTTTATTAAAGCATTTTCTACAAAACTCAAACCAGTTTCTGCAATATCTGGAACCTTAAATTCACTTTGAGGAATTATTTCAAAATCAAATTTTTGTAGTATTTGAGCAAATTCTCTTAATTTACCCTGATTACCACTAGCAAGAACTATTTTTTTCATAATTTAAAATGGAACATCTTCATCAAGATTTTTATCTAGTGGTGGTGGGGCAACTGGTTGTGCTGGAATAGGTGCTGGTGCTGCATATGACGGCTGTGAATATGATTGATTTTGTGAGGCACGATCATCAAGTCCTCCTAACATTTCCATATCACGAGCAATAATTTGTGTAGTATAACGATCTTGTCCATTTTGATCTTGCCATTTATCAGTACGTAAGCGACCTTCTACATAGATTCGAGAACCTTTTTTTAGATATTGTTTAACAATATCGGCTAATCGGTCAAAAAATACTACCCGTGTCCATTCTGTTTCTTCTTTCCATTCGCCAGTTTGCCTATCTTTGTTCAAAAAGTTAGTGGCCAAACTAATATTTGCTACGGTCATACCACCAGCAGTGGAACGTATATCAGGATCTTTTCCTAATCTACCTACTAAAATTACTTTATTAACACTACCATGAGACATATTTGTATTCCTGTTATTAATCAGTTCTATAAAATTATAATTAGTATTTTAACATATTTTAGATATATAGAATTTTTCAATTAACATGAGAGAAAGGCAGTCCTAAACAAAGTAGTGATTATTTATAAAAACCTGATATGTTTCAAAAACCTAGCAGATTTAACACTACTTTTTTTAGGACTACCTATTTTATCTAATTAATAAATGCAATAATTTAACATTCAAATACTTGGTTACAACTGCATCTACCCAATCTACATTTAAATAATTGTATAATATAAGTGAATTAACTATTTTTCATCAACTAAATATCCGCTCGAAATCATTAAAGATCGCTAATCCCATCAAGCATAATAATAGTGTTAAACCAATCCGTTGTAAGAGAAATTCAGTGTTTTCAGTTACTGGACTACCTTTAATAAATTCAATTAGATAAAAGAATAAATGCCCACCATCCAATAATGGTATTGGCATTAAGTTAATAACTCCTAAACTAACACTGACTAAACCTAAAAACATCAAGAAAGCGGATATTCCAATTTTAGCAGTTTTACCAGCATATTCAGCAATGGTGAATGGGCCGCTCATGTGTTTATACGAAACCTGCAAAGTCAACATTTTACCCATAAGCCGCAAAGTCAACACGCTAATTTGCCATGTTTTTACTGTCCCTGCTACCAAAGCTTGACCTAAACCATAGCGTTCTACACCTTGATATTTATCTGGAATTGTATAGTTTTCTGGCCCATAAACTCCAACTCTTCCTTTACCTTCAACTTCCATTGGAATCAAAGTCAATTTTAATTGTTGTTGATTACGTTCAACTTCCACCTCCATTGTTTGGCCAGGACGTTGTTTAATATAATCAGCCCAATCAAACCAATTGATAACTTTTTGACCATCCATAGCAATAACTTTATCTCCAGTTTGCAAACCAGCCTGTTGAGCTGGACTATCAGGCATAATTTTACCGATAGTAGCTGGTGGAGGTGGACGATATGGTTTAAAACCAAGCTTGGTAAAAAAATCGCCGCCAGCAATATCATCAACGCTAAAACCAGTTAAATTTACTTGCAAATCATATTGCCGATTCTGCTCAGTCATTACTGAATAAGTTACAGTATCATTGTCATTTAATAACTGCTCTAAAGTGGTTTGAATGATGCCTTCCCAATGGATAATCGGTTTGTCATTTACTGCTACAATTTGATAACCAGACTGCAATCCGGCTTTTTCAGCTACACTTTGTGGTTCAATATCACCTACAAAAGCTTTCATTCCAGTTATCCCAACCATGTACATCATCGCATACGCAAAAATTGCAAATACAAAGTTAAGCAATGGCCCGGCAAAAACAATGGCGGAGCGAACTTTTAACGATTGTTGATTAAAGGCCCGATGTACTTCTTCTGGGGCAACTTCGCCCTCACGTTCGTCTAACATTTTGACATAACCACCCAGGGGAATAGCGGCTATTACAAATTCAGTTTTATCCTTGCCAAAACAGCGTGACCACAATGGATAACCAAATCCAATTGAAAAACGTAGAATTTTTACTCCTAAACGACGTGCAACCCAATAATGACCAAATTCGTGTACAGTTACTAAGATACCGATAGCAACTATAAAAGCTAATATGTTTACTATAATTGACATGATTGTTATAAGTTATGAATATATTTAGTATATTTGTAATTCTGAAAATTTTAACTTCAAAAATTGTAATGCTAATAAATTATGCTAATCCCGTATTTTAAGGACTACCGTATAAATTATACATGTATTAATTAAAATCGCTACCATTATACAATTACAATTTAGAGTCCAAAGCTCTGAACTCCAATATCCTTCAAATTTATCTTACAGTCTATAAATTTAAAAAATTTGTGTAACATCAATTAATTATAAATATGCCAACCATCATTAACAATCGTTTTATTATAATTTATTACTTTATATTGCAGTTCATCGGTATTGCAATGTTTATTAGAACAGTTTTATTATTTAAATCCTTCGATCAGTTAGATATAGGGTTGTTGCAAATTTTACAAATCTATTTGATTGGATTTGTTTATGATTTTATTACCGGATTTTATTTTGTTATTCCTTTTATACTCTATGTCGCTTTGATACCTAACAAGATATTTGTCCATAAGTGGCATAAATATTTTTTAACGATTAGCTACCTATTTTTAATATATATACTTGTTTTTAATGTATTTTCTGAATATTTGTTTTGGGATGAATTTGGGAAAAGATTTAACTTCATTGCCGTTGATTATCTCGTTTATACCCATGAAGTGATAAATAATATTATTGAATCATATCCTCTTATCCAAATCCTTAGCCTAATATTTTTGATTAGTGCTGGTATTACTTATTTTACGTACCAAAACATCATCACAAATTCAACTCCTTTTATAAGTTTTAAACGTAGAATAATAATTGGTATTTCTCTACTGTTGCTTCCGGTTATATTTTTCAACCTATTTGACAAACAGCCGTTGGCTAATATCAGTCAAAATCAATTTAATAATGAATTGGCAAAAAATGGTATCTATTCTTTTTTCTCAGCTTTCAGAAATAACACTTTGGACTATGAAGAATTTTATAAAACCATACCACTTGAAACCGTTATGCCAAATTTGAAAAAAAATCATGGGTTTGATGGTGATTCTGTAAAAGTAATCCAAAAGAGTGGTGAAGAATTGAAATATAATATTATGCTGGTCATGATTGAAAGTTTAAGTGCAGAATATGTTGGGGCATTTGGTGATGATAGAGGATTGACTCCAAATTTGGATAAGCTGTCAACACAGTCATTATTTTTTAATAATCTTTATGCAACTGGCACTAGAACTGTGCGGGGAATGGAAGCTGTGGTTTTATCAGTTCCTCCAACCCCGGGTAGAAGTATTGTTAAGCGACCAGATAATCATAATATGTTTTCAGCCGGTTTTGTGTTCAAAGATAAAGGCTATGAAAATAAATTTATCTATGCTGGACATGGATATTTTGATAATATGAATAGCTTTTTTTCCCACAATGGCTTTGATACAGTTGATAGAACTGATATGAGCAGTGATGAAATCACATTTGCTAATGTTTGGGGAGTTTGCGATGAAGACTTATTTGCGAGAACGCTCAAAGAAGCTGATAAATCATATAAAAAACAACAGCCTTTCTTTAACTTTATCATGACAACATCTAATCATCGTCCGTATACTTATCCAGAACATAAGATAGATATACCATCGCATACCGGCAGGAGTGGTGGAGTAAAATATACCGATTATGCTATAAATGAATTCCTTAAGCAAGCTGCTGTAAAATCTTGGTTTAAAAATACTATCTTTGTTATTGTAGCTGATCATAATGGTGGCAGTGCTGGAAAGACCTCCTTGCCGAATTGGAGATATAAAATTCCATTATTTATCTATGCTCCAAACATCATAACTCCTAGTATTATAAGTAAATTATCTTCTCAGATTGATATTATGCCAACTCTCTTTTCCATCTTGAACTTTAATTATGATAGTAAATTTTATGGCACAGATATTCTGGCGGAAAACTTTTCTGAAAGGGCTTTAATAGGCAATTATCAAAAATTGGGACTGTTAAAAAATAACAAGTTAGTCATATTAGAACCAGACAAAACGGTAAGTGAATATGAAATTGTCGAGCAGACTCTATATGACGTTAAGTATCAGAAAATAAAATATTTAGATAAAGATGTAGAAGATGCTGTGACATTTTACCAAACCGCCAGTTATTTATATAAACATAAATTAAATAGATGGCATTCTAGTTATAATAAAATCCCATAGGTATGGCTAATTCTGTGGTCAGAAACCATGAATGAAGAATAATGTCAATTATGATCAAAAAGGGTGCAGATTCAATAAAATGTCTTAAAACTTAAGTACCATATTGTTGAATCATATCCCAAAATTGTTGCTAACGTCCCTTAGACTGCACTAAAGCTTTCAATGATAAAATAGTTTTGCACCTTTATCTTTCCAACGCATTCCAGAACCACATAATCTTTGTTTAACTAAAGTTTTATAAGCGGCTTCTGTTACATGGCGTTGATTTGTAATGATACAAAAAGTAGGCTATATTTTTAATATTCTAACTGTAATTACAAACCAACTTGACCATAGAACTATTTGCCTGAAATTAGTCCAAATTATTTTTCATTCTCATAACCAGTTATCATAGCTTTAACATAACCAAAAGGTTTTTCACTCGTTGTTATTGCCAGATAAAGATGAGCAATTAAAAATGTTAATAAAGCAAAAGCGGCTGCAGTATGTACTAACGCAATTGTCATAAAACTAATATCTAATCCCAAAGTTTCTCGAATTATATGAAATAGATATAAGAAACTACCAGAAATCCAAATTGTTGGAGAAATTAGCAAATGTAATGATAAATAAGCCATTCGTTGCAAAGGATTATGTTTTTTCAGGACCGTTTTGTGGAACGGATGTTCAGAATTACGAAAAATGCCAATAGTGTAATAATGCACCATAACCATTATTTGCCCAAAACTTGAAGGAATATATTGTTTCCATTCTCCAGTAACTAAATGCCAAAAAATAGCAAATATCCAAAGTCCAACTAGACTCCATGCTAGAATAATATGAGTGTTAATTGCGGTCTCAAAACCTAACCAATTAATCGTGCCATGAATCTCAAAACCAGTTATTAACATAGAAATCATCAAACCAGCTTGCAACCAATGCCAAAACCGTTCAAAACCTTTATACATCATAACTTTTGCCATTATTTACTCCTTTTCCTTTTTATATTGAAAACAATACGTCCCAATCCATGTAATAAAATACCGATTAATGTGGACAATACAATTAACCAACCTATCCGATCCAACCAAATATTATTATCTCGCCCCGGCATATAAAAACCAGTGAGATTTTTTAATCGACCTTCTTTACTGTGGCAATCAGCACATCCTAAAGCATCCTCTTTTGGAGCAATCATATGAGATAAAGGCCAATACATCAAAGTGCTGTCCACAAAACCATACTCACCACTATAATCAGCTCCGATAGAATCCATTGCTGATTTAATTGAATCATTCCAATTAAAAGATTTGAGATAAGCTGCTTTATCTTCACCAAATACTTTGAAAACAACTAAGTTATTAGTTTTCTTATCATAGAGTTGTCTACCACGCATGATTTTAAAAGGCCAAATACGGGCATTTGGATCATCATAACTGCCAGAAAAATGATTAATATTTACTGGTTTAGTTGGATCAATTTTGTCATCTAATAAAGTAAATTGCATATTTCCAGAATACCAAGCATATTCTGGAATAAGCTCTTCATCCCATTCCAACTTTCCCATTGGAGAATTACGATTTGCTTCTGACCGATCCCAATTAGTTAGAGTCAATACTCCACCTCTTGCATATTCAGGAATATGACAAGTTTGACATGTTATCTTATTGATATGATCATTTATTTTACTATTGGCATTACTTAAATGTGGTTTCATACCATGACAAGATTCACAAGTAGCACGACTGTTGTTAGTTCGGCCGGGGATATCAATGCCATGCTCATCTTTAGCAACCGTAGTATAACGGCTTCCCTGCACCTCATGATTATCAGTTGTATGACAAGTTGCACAATTAAAATTTAATCCATCTACATCCATATGAACATCTAAATCTTTATCTGGCTCGAATAAAGATGAATCCAAATCACCATGCTTAACTCCATCTCCACCAGCTCCATAAAAATGACAAACACCACAGGATTTGCGACTGGTTTTACCGATATTTTGGGCAATATAGTTTAAGTCAGGAACCTTAAAAACTATTCCATTATATGATTTTTCTTCATAAGCCGGATGACCAGCATCAAGTGGGAACTTTTTATAGGTTCCAGTAGTATCATGACAGACTAAGCAGTCTACATTTTCTTCTATAGTAAAATCAAAGTTTCCATCTTCCCAACCATAACCAGCATGACAGCTAGTACAATGGGAATAATTGCCAACAATTGAACCACAGAAATTATTGATGATATTTTTTTTACCTAATTTTTGATGAGTATCAGGATGGGTAAATTGCCATTGCCAGTGTATGGTTTTATGTACTTGTTTAGCCGCTTCGGTGTGGCAAGTAAGACAAGCTTTAGTTACTTCAGGACCAGTTGACAATGTTTCTTGTAATATTTTAAATTTTTCGTGATCAGCAGTTGAATGGTTGACATCATCTGTGTCAGCAGAATGGACAATAGCTATATTACAAACAATAAATAGCGTTAAAAAAGAATTAAGGAATCGTATTTTCATAAAAAAATTGAAATTAAATTGTAAACAAATGTAAACAAAGTTTGATTAGACATATTACTTAATAAAAAGGTCTCTTTTAGACATAAACAGTTTACAAAAATTTGCTATTATTGTGAATAAGAAATAATAGATTTAAACATTAAACTGATTACAAAGTAGTTTAGTTCAATAGTTCGGACAGTTTTTAAAAAATAGACTCAAGTAATAAATTAACTCATTGAAATTTAAGCATTTTATAATTTTGTCGTGAAAATAAAAAATACTTTAATAACAATTAGTTATAAAAACTGTCCGAACTATTGTTAGTTAAGCTGTTTATAATATTAGCATGTTCTTAATAAGACGACAAAGATTATCTACAATTAAAGCTATATTATAGCTACTTTAGCTCTTAATTAAGATAATTTACAAGATTAATTTACATCAGAAATTTTATCAAAATATTGATAAATAGGAGGTTATTAAAATGTTAGGCCATATTTTTATTGGGATATATGCTTTTGTCTTAATGGGAATTCCTATTTTAGTTGTAATTGCATTTATCTATGGACTGATAAAAGCTAATTCAAAGCTAAAACATCACGCTAGTGTAACTAAAAATATTAAGACTGAGAAAAGAACTAGGAAATGGTTATTACCTAATTATGATAAATCATATAAGATTATTGCAAAATTAGTTAGCCATTCTCATGTCCTACGTCACTCTCATTAACTTAATGATATTTTGAAGTACAAAGTTTATTTTGTATAGACAATTATTCGAGATAAATCTTGAACTTCAAAATTACCAACCCTTAAATTAATGACATTGATGCTCTGCGTTGGTATGTCTAAAAATAATACGCCAACATAATATGAATTCCAATCAAAACCTGCAATAGCCAAACTATAGTAATACAAGTATTTTTCAACCAAGTCTTAACTTGATAAGCCGTAGTTGCTTCTGATAATCTGCTTTCCTCAAACGTCAACATTTCAATTCCAGAACCAAAAATCAACGCTCATAAAAAAGTTAACACGATCTCCCAAAGTCATTCCAGTATGGATAAATAACTAACGCTAATAATATGGGTTCTGATAGGTTAAATGTAAATTAAGAGTATTAAAAATTTATGTAAAAATAAAAAGCTAGTGATATCAAGCAATATAAAAATCTACTATTTTCAAATCTTAGTTCTCTAATTAATTTTATATAGCTATAACTAAATTTACATATTTGTGTAAAGTTAGATGTAATAACAGTTATAGTTTCAAACTTATGTTTAATTAATATTTTTAATGCGGTCGTCCTGCCAAATATGTGAGATAATATAAAAAATATTATCAATTTTCAAAAAGAGCAAACAAAACTGTTGTCTTTGATATATTAGAAATTATTTTCTATTTGATACGATATGGTATATTTTATGTATTATTTGAAAGAATGGCTGCAATAAAAAATTATTTTTAAGTTTTATCAAACGCTCATTATTTTAGTGGATTTGGTGGCGGGTAAATTATAGTTATATTGCGATAATTACAACTGTTGTTTCTACAATGATATTGTCACAATATGCTAAATCGTCCAACCTAATGATTCAGTATCATGATAATATTTATAATATTCAACTAAAATTATCAAGCATATTTTTAATATATTGCATGTTTTCTATGAACTATGTTAGTAGAATTTAATTTATATCAAGATGAGAGAAATAGGAGGAAGCACTGGTTCCAAGATGAATACTTTGACCTGTTTGTGTGGTTTGATATTGATAATGGTGAGATTACCAATTTTCAACTTTGTTATGATCGGTTGCAGAAAGAAAGAGTTATTTCTTGGGATTATGATAAAGGATTCAGTCATCACTATATAGATGATGGAGAAGCCTCACCACATAAAAATATGAGTCCAGTATTTATCCCGAAAGGTAGATTCGCATATAGTGAAGCGATGCCTAAATTTTTGGAATCTAGCCATCAAATAGATAAACATATTAGTGACTTTATTATAAAAAAATTAGACGAATATATACATTCTATATAAATAATCCCATTCAATTAATCACACGCTACCCTATTCAAAATTTAAACTATGTCTATCCCTCAAGAACTATCTGATGCTCAATGTGAAGAGCGTATAATTATTGCCAAACAAAAATTAGGCAAACGTTTAGTAATTTTAGGTCATCACTATCAACGTGAAGAAGTATTTAAACATGCTGATTATACTGGAGATTCTTTAAAATTATCTCGGCAAGCTAGTCAATCTGGAGCTGAATACATCATATTTTGTGGTGTACATTTTATGGCTGAAGTTGCTGATATATTATCAGGTCCAGAACAGATTGCAATTTTACCAGATTTATCTGCTGGTTGCTCGATGGCTGATATGGCAAGCTTGGATAAAGTTGAACAGGCTTGGCAAGAATTATCTGCTATGTTGAACCCAGATGAATCAATTACTCCAATTACTTATATTAATTCAGCCGCTAATTTGAAAGCTTTCTGCGGTCGACATGGTGGTATCGTTTGTACTTCTTCTAATGCTCGAAAAGTTTTAGAATGGTCTTTCAACCAGCGTGAAAAGGTTCTGTTTTTTCCAGATCAACATCTGGGACGCAATACCGGTTATGCTATGGGAATTCCACTGGAACAGATGGTAGTGTGGGATTTTGATAAACCTAATGGTGGTTTGACTAGAGAAGAAATTGAAGCGGCAAAAATTATTTTATGGGATGGTTTTTGTTCAGTCCATCAACAGTTTCAGCCAGAGCATATTGACCAATATCGGGCTACTTATCCAGCAGGTAAAGTAATCTCACATCCAGAAGCACCTTTTGAAGTTTGTCAAAAATCTGATGCAGTTGGTTCAACGGAATTTATTATCAAAACAGTGCAAGATTCTCCAGTAGGTAGTCGTTGGTTAGTTGGAACCGAAATTAACTTAGTTGATCGATTAGCTAAGCAAGCTGAAGGTAAATTTGTTCATTATATGGCTCCGGTAGTTTGTATGTGTTCTACCATGTATCGAATTGATCCACAACATTTATTATGGGTATTAGAAAATTTAGTTGCTGGCAATGTTGTCAATCAAATTAAGGTTGACCCACAAGATGCAGAACAAGCTCGTTTAGCTTTGGAGCAGATGTTGGTGGTATGTTAGAATAATAATGGATCGTATGATGTAATAAATTTGCGAGTTACATCAACTATATAAGTTCAGTATATACAAAAAATTACAACCACAAGTGAGAAATTACATCTAATCGTCTGATGGTAATTCTAAAAGAGCAATAGATTGAACTGCATTACCTGCAATTCCCTTTATTGAGCCATACATACCAGTTGTATTTAACAGAACTTTCTCAATTTGTTTTTCTCGTTTCTTCCATATAGTCCGCATTGAACGCTGTTCTGACTCCAGATCAGATTTCATTTGAGTGAAACCTTCCACTATTGCTTCTATTTGCAATTTAAATTCGTTGCTGGTAAGAAAATCATAAAGCATACCCATCTTATCGCCTTTATTTTCCTGCGTATTAATTGCTGTACTTATTTGAATTATGGATTCACGCAAAACAGTACACAAACCTTTAAATTCATCAAACGAACAAATCCATATCCCATTTTTTAAGCCCAGACGATCCATACCTGATGGCATAACTTTCGTTACTAATACACCAATATTTGCATTTTTCTCACGAATATCTGATTTGAATTTTTCAATCCAGTTTTGCTGAAATACCTTAGTTCGCTTACTTTCGTAGTAAATAGTCCCACAATTTTGTCGAGTGAGAGTATGTACTATTTGCAAACAATCTGCACCCAGTTCACCTTTCTTTATTTCTTCAATTACATCTAATGGAAATTTTTCTGTTAGCCACTCTTCAATTGCCAATTCCTGTACTTCACCTTGAATCTGGGTTGAACCTTGTTCTTGTTTACGCTGCATTTCCTCAGTTAGCTTTTTTTGAACTTCTAACTGTTTTTCAAGTTCTTTTAACTTAAATTCGGTTTTATCGCTTGCTTCTTTGTGAATCTTCTTTTTTTCTTCAATAAGTTTCTTGTTAAATTCTTTTTCTGATTCTACTTTTATTGATTCTTCTAGCTCATCTTTTTCTCTTTTTGTTTTTTCAAGTTCTACTGAAATCTTATGAAATTCTTTTATTTTAGTAGACTTATCATTTAATTCTTCACGTAATGAGTTGAATGCGTCTGATTGTTCATCTTCTATTTCTGCCTTGATTTTTTTCTGCAAATCTTTCTCTTTCTGCTTAATCTCTTGATTTACTTGTTTTGATATTTCCTCTTGCTGTTTATTTTTTTCTACTTCTAGCTTTGTCCGCTCTTTTGTTAGTTTAGATGCTTGAATATCACACTTTTCTTTTTCTTTCGCTAATTCATCTTGATATTGTTTTTTAAGTCGTTCATCAACTTTATTATATAAAATACCATTAACATCAATTTCTTCACCACATTTTGGACAATTTATTTTTTCCTTATTCATAATATTTCTCGTTGAAAGTAATTAATTTTCTACTTTCTATTAACTTGAGTATTTTCTTTGCTTGTCGTTAAGCATAATAAGTATATTAACCAACGTTCTAACAATCGTAAGGATATAAAAAATACCTCTGATACTGGGCGTTTTGATATGCAAACATAAGGCTGCGTAATGTAGGTTACAGGTATGTTAGCAATACAAGCCGCCAAACTTCCGGTTAACAAACGATCATCCACCAACATTAAAGATTGTTCTTTAGTCAAGGACATGATCTTGCGTAATCCGTCTGGATAAGGCTTTTTCTTAACTTCTTTTATATAACGAATTCCTGGATAATGCTGTTTAAAATAAGCAATCCGTTCTGCTAATGGTTTATTAGACAAAATAAAAACTTGTTCTGCACCAAATACTTTCACACAATCATGCAACCATTCATGTAATTCTTTGGTTGGATAAAGTTCTCCATGTGATGCTAAAACACCATCAAAATCAAGAATTAAGACATTAATACCTTGTTGTTGGAAAGTTTTTGGAGCTATATCAAGCAGTTTTTGATTATTAGGAGTGGTAAGAGAAATTTTCCTCAAAGCATGACAATAACGATGTAACATACGCAAGCTAAATAATAGCCGTTTTAATAATTCCATATTTTTACCAAATTTGGTTCACTGGTGTAGCAATTCTTGGTAGTCCTAAATAAAGTAGTGGTTGATTTGTTGTAATTTTAAACCATTACACTACTTTGTGCAAGACTACCAATTTTTATAATGTAGCCGTTTTTCCTGTTGAGAGTAACAATAATCCAATTAAAGCATCAGAAAATCACCGGTAATGCTAAACAAATTTACTTCAATAATTTCGTATGTAACAATACATAACTAATTACTGTTTTTGGATAAATTCAACACTTTCGTCAACTTTAACTGTATCAGCAATTTCGACTCCTTCGACAATTTTCACATTTTGCAGAATTCCATGACCGGTTATAATAAGGTCTTGTAAAATAGCTTTTTGCTCGGAATCACCGATAATATAGCCTTGGAGTTTACCACCAATAATATGGGTATTTGCTTCCAAATAAACATCTTCAAATTGGCCATTAATAGGGCTGTTGTTAAAGATATTTCCGCCTAAAGTTCCGCCAGTTATAGATGCTCCTCTAAATTCAAAGTTAGAC
>DAOUSR010000165.1 GCA_030627125.1 Thioploca sp. | reverse complement strand
CTTTCTGGTAGCCTTGCTAAGAAACGCCGTAAGGCTATTTGGAGTGATGATTACAGGGCTAAACTCGTGTTTGGATTATAATTTTAATGCGGTGGCCCTGGAAGTTTCGGGAAAATACGCTTCGCTTCATTCCCGAAACAACTATCTTTGCTGGGTTTCATTTCGTTCTACCCAGCCTACAATTAACAAATGTTCTGTATGTATTAAAAAAGTCACTTTAAATATATTTTAATTTATAATTTCTATAAATTTTTTTAACTTCATAATTGCTTATCTATTAATTAATAAGCGATTTTTTTTAAACTGTACATAAATCCAATTTTCTTATATACTATATAGCTCTAGTGTTATTCACTTATTATTAATAACTTGGAAGAAAAATGTCAGCACAGGAATTTAATCTGGAAGTAACACCAATCCTACCAGAAGCTTTGAAACAGTTGGAAGAATTGGCCAATAATTTATGGTATAGCTGGAATACTCCAGCTCGGCAATTGTTTGAGCGTCTTGATCATGAGTTATGGACACGAGTAAAACATAACCCTAAATTGTTTCTGCGTAATGTTAATCAAAGAAGCCTACATAAAGCAGCTAAAGACTCATCATATCTAAAAGCATATAAACAGGTGTTAATTAGTTATAATGATTATTGTAACAATAAATGCCGACAAGATGGTGGAACTCGATTAGCAGAAGATGATTTAGTTGCTTACTTCTGTGCTGAATACGGATTTCATGAAAGCTTACCAGTCTACTCTGGCGGCTTAGGCATATTAGCTGGCGATCATTGTAAAACTGCTAGTGATATATGTTTGCCTTTTGTAGCCGTAGGCCTATTTTACCATCAAGGTTATTTCACTCAACGCATAGATGCTGAAGGCAATCAAATTGCTAGTATGAGTGATAATAATCCACAGCATTTGCCAGTAACAGCAGTTTTAGACGAAGCTGGTAATGAAATATTTATCGAAATTAAAATCGGTTCTACTCCAGTTTTTGCCAGAACATGGTTAGTTAAAATCGGCCATATTAGTTTATATTTGTTGGATACCAATGTATCACAAAATAACGGAGATGACCGTAATATTACTCGTCAACTTTATGGCGGCGATAAACATACCCGAATTAAACAAGAAATTGTCCTAGGTATTGGTGGAACTCGCTTATTAAGAAGACTTGGGTTGCAACCAAATATTTGGCATATAAATGAAGGACATGCCGCATTTTTAATCTTAGAAAGAATGCGAGAATTGATAGCAACTGGGCAAAATCATGAAACTGCATTGGAAGTAGTTGCAGCTAATACAGTATTCACTACTCACACCCCAGTACCAGCCGGACATGATCACTTTCCTCAAGATTTAATGATGGATTATCTGGGTTCTTTCTGTAGTGATGACTTGAAATTATCTAAAGAAACTTTCCTTGCCTTAGGTTGTTTAGCTAATGATCATCCAGATTTTAATATGACTACCTTAGCAATTAAAGGTTCTCGGCATATGAATGGCGTTAGTCTTATTCATGGTAAGATTTCTTCCGATATTTGTGCCAAATATTGGCCAGAAGTAGCACCGAATGAAAACCCTATGGGTTATGTAACTAATGGGGTCCATGTATCCTCCATGTTAGCTAGGGAGTGGACAGAATTATTTGATGATGTGCTGGACTCTCAATGGCAAGATCATTTGTGTGATAAAGATTTTTGGCAACGTATTGCTAACATTCCAGATCAACAATTTTGGAATATTAAGCAGAAAGCTAAATCACGGATGTTAGAAGTAATTCGTGATATGGTGACAGCTCAACATTTGCCGCACCAAGTTTCAGAAACCCATTTGGAACGTCTGTTAAAATACATTGATCCAAACAATCCAAATATCCTTACTATTGCTTTTGCCCGTCGTTTTGCAACTTATAAACGTGCCACTTTACTGCTTAATGACATAGATAGATTACGCACTATTTTGAGCGATATTGACCGTCCAGTGTTATTTATTTTTGCTGGTAAAGCTCATCCGGCTGATATTCCCGGCCAGAATTTGCTTAAAGAAATTTATCGCTTAAGTTGTGAGCCAGATTTTATCGGTAAAATTATGGTGATACAGGGTTATGATTTGGCAATGTCACGGCGGTTAGTTTCTGGGGTTGATGTATGGTTAAATAATCCAGTTTATCCAGAAGAAGCCAGTGGTACTTCCGGGATGAAAGTTGCCCTTAATGGTGGAATTAATCTAAGTGTATTAGATGGTTGGTGGCCAGAAAGCTATGATGGAACCAATGGTTGGGCAATCAAGCCTTCACCTCATGAAAATAATGATGATTTGCGTGATCACGATGATGCTCGTACTTTGTATGAATTGTTACAAGGCGATATAATTCCATTGTATTATAAACAAGGTAAATATGGTTATTCAGAAGGTTGGGTAAAAAAATCTAAACGTTCTATGACTACAGTTTTGCCACAGTTTAACACCACTAGAATGCTCAATGATTACTTGGATAATTCTTATTTGCCAGCTAAAAAACAAGGGCGGCGTTTGAGTGAGGATAACTATAGTAAGGCTAGGGAATTAGCGGAATGGAAAGCTACCATAAAAAACCATTGGGGTGGAGTACATATTCGTCAAGTAACCGAACCGCAAAATAAGCACTTTACTTATGGTGAATCAATAACTATCCAAGTTGCGGTAAATTTAAGTAATTTGCGGCCCGAAGATTTAGTGGTTGAATTACTATTATCTCGTCAAGTTTATCACCCAGAAATTGTGTTACCAACTAAACAGGATTTACAGAGTATTTGGGCAGAAAATAAGGATAGTACTGCTTCTTATAAATTTGCACCAGAACATCATCTTGATAATGGTGAACATCTTTATACTTTAACTTTCCAGCCTGATTTATGTGGTGGGTTAAGCTACCGGATTCGAGTATCACCTTACCATGAATTGCTTACTAATCAGTATGAAATGGGTATGATGCGTTGGATTTAGGGTAAGGGATTACCCCTACAATTTAATGTTTAGGGTAACCACAAGGGATTACCCCTACATTGCGTAGGGGGAAATTCCCTTAATTTAATTGTATGCTATAAATATTTCCCAATTGGATGAATTATATCAATACAAGTTAAGAACTTGATATTTATCTTGAAGTTAATTAAGAAATAAGCATTCATAATTAAGAATTGCTATATGTGATAGTTGCTCTATCATCTCTCCTAAAGTTGAATCACACTAAAACAATTTAGATTTTATATAGAGGATTTTTTATGCGTCCAAGCGGTCGATCTCCCAATGAGCTTCGTAAAATTAAGTTAACTCGTCATTATATTAATCATGCTGAAGGTTCCGTATTGGTTGAATTTGGAAATACTAAGGTGATTTGTAATGCCAGTGTTAGTGAACGAGTACCAAGATTTTTAAAAGATAAAAAGTCTGGGTGGATTACTGCAGAATATGGTATGTTGCCACGTTCTACTAATGAACGTATGATGCGTGAAGCAAGTCGTGGTAAACAAGGAGGACGTACTTTAGAAATTCAACGGTTAATTGGCCGCTCATTACGTTCAGTAGTAGATTTAGAAGCTTTAGGAGAACATACTATAACTCTCGATTGTGATGTTATTCAAGCTGATGGTGGTACTCGTACTGCATCTATTACCGGAAGTTATGTTGCTCTAGTAGATGCAGTCCAGTATTTATTAAAGCGAAAAAAAATTACTAAAAATCCTATTCATGGTGCTCTTGCTGCTATATCAGTTGGAATTTATAAAGGTACACCAATTTTAGATTTAGATTATAAAGAAGATTCTGATGCCGAAACTGATATGAACATTGTGATGAACGATGGTTTTGCTTATGTTGAAATTCAAGGTACTGCTGAAGGTCATGCTTTTAGGGCTGAAGAATTACAAACTATGTTAAGTCTGGCTAAAGATGGAATAACCCAATTATTTGATAAGCAAAATATTATTTTAGCAAAATAAATTACTCATCGATAGTTTTTCTAACAAATCTATGAATATCACGTTGCTGCTTTTTAGTTGGCCTACCAGCACCATGAGGACGTAATGCAGCTGCTTGTTGATATAACTCGGTATTTTGCTCCCGTTTAGCGATACTTTCTGGAGTTTCTGCGTATAATAAAATGGCCTCCTTAGCCGGACGACGTTGATCGGACAGACCTTTTACATTTACAGTACGTTCATGATGACCATTACGAATTGTTAATTCATCGTCCATATGTACTTCTTTGGCTGGTTTAGTACGTTGAGAATTAAGATGTACTTTACCACCATTGACTGCACTGGTTGCCAAACTACGAGTTTTAAAAAAACGAGCAGCCCACAACCATTTATCTAATCTAATTTTTTGCATATATTTTTCAAAAAACGTTGACTTTCAGTGAGTGAATAATATAATAAGTACCGGAGTTCAAGATTTATCTTAGCTTCTTAAATTAAATTTAACTTACAAAATAGAGTAATATGCCTAAAGAAGAAAGTATTGAAATGGAAGGGGTTGTAACAGAGACCTTACCTAACACCATGTTTCGAGTTAAATTAGAAAATGATCACATTGTTACAGCCCATATTTCCGGGCGGATGCGTAAACATTATATCCGTATCTTAACTGGCGATAAAGTCACCGTACAGTTGACACCCTATGATTTAAACAAGGGTCGGATCACATATCGTTCTCGGAATTAAACATTAATAATTTATGTATTGACTTGTTTAGATATTTCTGCCAGCAAACATTTGCTAGCTTTTTCTATTAGGTTAAATACATATTCAAATCCTTCTTCCCCACCCCCATAAGGATCAGGGACTTCTTGCAATTTTAATTCAGGGGCAAAATCAAGTAATAAACGTATTTTATGTTCATTTCCCGAATGGCATAAAGAACGCAAAATTTGTAAATTGCCTCGATCCATAGCTAGTATATAATCAAACTCAATTAAATCGTCAGTAGTAACTTGACGGGCAGATAATTGGCTTATATCAATACCATGTTGCACCATAGTTGCTTGAGAACGTAAATCCGGTGACTTACCTATCAGGAAATCATGAGTTCCAGCAGAATCAATATGGATTTGTGTGCTTAATCCTGCTTGTTTGACTAAGTCAGTAAATATGCCTTCAGCAGTAGGTGAACGGCAATAATTACCCATACAAACGAATAATACTTTAATCATTTCAACCTCTCGATCTCTTCCAAACTCAAATGCCGAGCTTCATCCTCTAACATAACTGGAATATCATCACGAATAGGATACGCCAATTGAGAACTTTTACAAAGTAATTCTTGCTTATCTTTATCATAAATTAAAGGCCCTTTAGTAACTGGGCAAACTAAAATTTCAAGTAATTTTTTATTCATTATTAATCTTTGGTAAAATGTAAATAGCGTTTGTATGAAAAATGAAAGTAACTCATTTTATCAAGAATTATCTCATTATAATTGGCATTCGGCAAGAATTATTCATTCACTCTAACTTTGAATAAAGATTTTTACAATTAATAAAGTAACATTGCTGGGTGTGGACTATTTTAAAAAAGAAAGTGTTAAATATAAATTAGCCAGATAGGGTGAGTAACATGTTTTGGTTGCCCACCATTTTCTATATAAACCAAATATCTCTTGATATTTTACTATTTTCTGGTGGTCAACGATAAAGTGTGTTACAGACCCCTACCACTAGATGTAGTAACCGACCATTATGATATAAGCAAACACAGAAATTGTTTATTAGATTTATATTTGGTCGGTTTCACTACGTTACACCGGCCCTTGTATAATAGACTCATGATAAAAAATTAGAATTAAAGATTAAGATAAAGTGTAGGCCGGAGGTCGTCCCAGCCTGAAGCCATAGAGCTTGTACGTAGATTGGCCCCTATTCACCAATACCGAAGGCCTAGGCATAAGCTGTATATTTGCAAGGTAGGTAGGTGATTATTTAACACGAGACCTACACAATATTTTAATCTAATTATTCTCTTAATACAACATGGAACTATTATATGACTAAGCATGTTGGAATAGATGTAGGTGCATCTGAGTTAGTGGTAAATTCGTAATGGCAAGTAAAGCTAAGACTTTTAGTAACACTCCTGAAGGCCGTAATACCTTGATAAAGTATATAAATCCATCGAAACGTAAAGTAAAAATATGTCTTGAAGCCACTGGAACGTATCACTTTGATATAGCTGTAGAACTAAGCAACACTAAAAATATCGAAGTAATGGTAATGAATCCTAAAGCGGTTAAAAACTTTGCAATGGCTCTGCTACAACGTAATAAAACCGATGCAATTGATGCTCAATTATTGGCCGACATTGCTAGTATGTTGGACTTTAAAGAGCAGTTTATCGCATGGCAAGCACCAGCTAAAGAAATAATAGATTTACGTTCTGCTGGTCGCCGTTTAAATGAATTAACTCATCAAAAAGCCGCAGCTAAAAATCAGCTTCATGCTTTACAAGCTACTGAATCAACGCCGCAATTTGTAATTGATAGTGTTAAACAAACCATAGCAAATTTAGAACAACAGATTAAGGAATTGCAACAACATGTTCTTGAATTAGTTGATAACAATAATGAACTTAGTCAAATTTTAGAACTACTATTATCGATTGCTGGTGTTGGTAAAACCAGTGCCATTTATATCATGGGAGAAATCTTGATTTTACCCAAAGATATGAATGTTAAACATGCCCATGCTGGACTGGACCCACGAGAATTTACTTCTGGAACCAGTGTTAATAAACAACCTCGGTTGACTAAAACTGGTAATAGGCATTGTGCGTTATTTATGCCAGCTTTAAGTGCTACTCGCCACAACGTTAATGTAAAAGCCTTTTATAATCATTTACTTGACAAAGGTAAGAGAAAAATGCAAGGCATCTGTGCCGTCATGCGTAAATTGTTACATGCTATTTATGAAATTTTAAAAACTGCTCAACCTTTTGATGGAACTAAATTTTATGTTATCCCTTAATTGATTTAATATTTTTAACTAATTTATATATCAATATTTTTAATTGATTATAATTAGTGATTTTTTGACTAGTATCGCTCTTTAACAATTTATGTGGTATTTTTAAGATAAATACTTTAGATACAAAGTATTACATAATTTTTGTTAGTTTTTATTTCACTACCGTACACTTTCATCTTCTTAATGTAAGAAATTGTTTAATAAGGAAAAGTTAAAAGATGGCAAAGGTAAAGTTTCTCTTAATAAACGCTTGAGTAGTCTTAAACCAAGTT
>DAOUSR010000148.1 GCA_030627125.1 Thioploca sp. | reverse complement strand
GGCGAAGGTTTTAATCTTGTGCATGGAAAATAAAATACTTCAATTTCAATGAGTTAATTTTTAACTTGAGTCTATTTTTTAAAAACTGTCCGAACTATTATTGGTTGAAAATGGGTTAAAGGAAGTTGATAATCAATGTGTAACATCAGTTAACTATTGCAAAACTATATCTAAATAGTGTTTAATAATCTCTGTTAAGTAAATTTAAAGGATAAATTATGCCGTTAATTGTACAAAAATACGGTGGCACATCAGTAGGCTCAACCGAACGAATTATGGCAGTTGCCAAAAAAATTATATTGGCCAAATCCCAAGGGAATGATGTCATAGTGGTAGTTTCTGCTATGAGTGGAGAGACCAATAGATTAGTAGCTCTTGCTAAAGAAATTTCTGACCCACCTAATGCTCGTGAATTTGATGTTTTATTATCGACTGGTGAACAAGTTACCATCAGTTTATTGAGTATGGCTCTTGAAGCTCAAGGCTGTCCAGCTCGTTCTTATACTGGAGGTCAAGTACGCATCCTAACCGACAGCACTCATAATAAAGCTCGCATTCTTGATATTGATAATCAACGAATTCGTACTGATCTAGAGCAAGGTAAGGTAGTGGTAGTTGCCGGTTTTCAAGGTGTTGATGATAATGCTAATATTACTACATTAGGTCGTGGCGGTTCAGACACTACTGCAGTTGCATTGGCGGCAGCATTAAAAGCCGATGAATGTCAGATTTATACTGATGTTGATGGGGTTTATACAACTGATCCAAGAGTAGTTTCAAATGCTCGTAGACTTGAACAAATTTGTTTTGAAGAAATGCTGGAAATGGCAAGTTTGGGATCAAAAGTGTTACAAATTCGTTCGGTAGAGTTTGCTAGTAAATATAATGTGCCATTACGAGTATTATCTTCGTTTGAAGATGGTCCAGGCACACTGATTACGATAGAGAATAACAAAATGGAAAAAGCTTTAATTTCAGGTATTGCATTTAATCGTGATGAAGCGAAGTTGACATTGTTGGGAGTGGAGGATAGACCAGGTATCGCTGCTCATATTTTAGCTCCTATTGCAGAAGCCAATGTTGAAGTTGATATGATTATCCAAAATAAGAGTGCAGATAATACTACTGATTTCACATTTACAGTACATCGTAATGACTATGCTAAGGCTTTGAATATATTACACGATCTGACTCCGGAATTAGGAGTGCGTGAAATATTGGGTGATGATCGAATTGTCAAAATTTCGCTGGTTGGAGTTGGAATGCGTTCTCATGCTGGTATTGCTAGTACTATGTTTAAGACTTTAGCTGATGAAGGAATTAATATTCAAATGATTTCCACTTCGGAAATAAAAATTTCTGTGATTGTGGATGAAAAATATTTAGAATTAGGAGTTCGAACTTTACACGCTGCTTTTGATTTAGCAATGGTTCGGACAGTTTAAAATAAGCAGTTGGATAGTCCTAAACAAAGTAGTGTTAAACCTACTAGGTTTTTTTAAATAATCACTACATTAGTTAGGACTACCAAAATTTAAACTAAATTCAACTGAATAAATAAAGATGAGTAGAATTATTTTTGCAGGTACTCCACAGTTTTCAGTGCCAAGCTTACTGGCCATATTAAATTCCCAACATACAGTTTGTGCAGTTTATACGCAACCAGATCGTAAAGCTGGAAGAGGCCGTAAGTTGCAAGCTAGTCCAGTAAAATTAATTGCTTTGGAACATGAAATTAATGTTTATCAGCCAATTACGTTGAAAGATGAAACAGTACAAACGCAACTTAAAGAATTAGAAGCTGATTTGATGGTAGTAGTAGCTTATGGCTTGATTTTACCAAAAATTGTATTAGAAACTCCTCGACTTGGTTGTATCAACGTACATGCCTCTTTGTTACCACGTTGGCGTGGAGCTGCTCCTATTCAACGAGCATTATTGGCTGGTGATAATACTACTGGCATAACTATGATGCAAATGGATGTTGGACTTGATACTGGAGGCATGATAAAAACAGCTGGTTGCGAAATTTTACTAGATGATAATGGACAAGTATTACATGATCGATTGTCTGCAATGGGGGCGGAATTATTGACTAATACGATAGATGAAATTGGCAACTTGCCAGTTATTGCACAAGATGACAGTAAAGCAACTTATGCTAATAAATTGGAAAAATCAGAAGCTCAATTGGATTGGAATGAGCCAGCAATTGTATTAGAAAGAAAAGTGCGAGCTTTTAATCCTTGGCCAGTTGCTCAAGCGGATTTATTTGGGCAAACTTTGCGTATTTGGAAAGCTAAAGTAATTCCTGTTTTTACGACTGAACCGATTGGCAGTATTGTTCGTTGTCAACGTGATGGAATTGATATTGTTACTTCTGATGGGATTTTACGATTATTAAACATTCAAAAAGCGGGTAAAAAACCGATGCCTGTTAGTGATTTTATTAATGCTAATCCAGAGTATTTATGTGGTTAAAAAAACTTAATGAATTTTTAGTATGAAGTTAACAAGTTTGAACCCCTATTAAGATTCGTAGGGGTAATCCCTTAAAGCAATCATTTTAGGTTATTAACAATTTTCCACATTTGTTTTATTAACTCATTAATAGAATCCATTTGGCCTTCATGGGTAGCTAAAATTTTTGGTTGGGTTATGGCTTGTTGTTTTAATCTAGTGATAGCTTCCATAACTTGTTCAATATGTACATCAAGTTGGGTTACATTTTTTTTATTTAAAAGTTCAACCTCTGCTTCAGAATGATTAAGTTTGGCTAAAAAAGCTTGTTTTTGATTGTTTATGAAATTAAGGTGGAGTTTTTCCTCTTTAGCAGCTTGTTGAATATTCTTAACTTGTTTTAAATAACTACCCTGCTCTCCAATTTGTCTTTCATAAGCATAATTATTAAACCGGTAAAAGCGGTCATCTATGCCTATAGTGTCTGGCCCAGTAGTACAATTAGTAATGATAACTAACCATATTCCACAAATAATCCAACGCATAAGTTCCTCTAAATTTAAATTATTCATTAATGTGACATAGCATCAAATTGGGTAACCACAAGGGATTACCCCTACGATTGGGGACAATATGGTTTTCCACTATCAAAATTTAGTATTTTTAATACCAGCATATCCATCTGCTTGCCAAATTTGAGTAGAAGTGAATACTGCTCTATCATTATATAAACAAGTTGCCAAATTTTTGATTAATACTGGCTCTTGTTCAGGAATTAATTGGTAAATATCGCAACCAGTTTCAGCTTGAGGAGCTATAGATGATTTTATCATTGGAGCATCATAATACCAATAGTTAGTGGTATTAACTAACACTACTCCATCTGCCACAGATTGCAAATTAACCCAACCCGGTAAAGTCCAATTGCCAACCTCAACAAACCCTTTATTAGTTGGATTTAATTGAAATATTTGCGTAGTTGGTTTAAATTCCTCAAGCTCGTTATTAGAATCAATTTTAGTATTGCTCAATGCTTCTTCAGAAACAACTTCTTCAACAGCAACATCTTCAAAAATTGGTTCTATCATTGGTCCGTAATATACAGAGCCATTTTCATTGCGGCAAATAGCATACAGTGTATTATCAGCCCACGTGAAAGTAGAATAACCATCACATGGCAAATTATAATCTCCAAGTAACACAGCATTATTTTCTTTCAAAGCTAACAAATTTAGACGTTGTTGTCCATTTCCATTGGCTTCTTGAGTAATCAATTCGCCAGATTCGGTAATTGCTAATGGCCAACCGGGAATTGAACGTGTAGCTGCTTCTACTGGTTTATCTGCTTGCAAATCCCAACTTCGTAATATCCATTGTGATTGCCAATAATCTTGTTCTGGCAATGTCAATATCATATTGGGACTAGGTTTGAAAGGCCGTTGTTCTGCAATATAAAACCACCCATCATGTAATAAAGGTTGACGCCGCTCATACCATACTGCATCATCAACTGCTAGCAATTCAGCTTGTCCATCATTGGTATTCTTAGGTAATTCAAGCTGTTGAGGAGAATGCAATGTTTCGGATTTTGTATCCAGCACTTGTATTTCTAATGGTTCGTAACTGTTATAAAACACTACCATTGCTTCATCCATTACTAGATTATTATAGCTTTTAGGCAATGCCCAACGCTGTTCTGGAATTTCCAAGTCATTGGTATTATAACGATAGATACGGTGATAACCTTGATTACCCATTGCCGCACTCCACAGATAATCATTTTGTAACTTCAACCAAGTTAAATTAGTTGCTAATTCTAATTCACCCAAAATTTCAGGTTTTTTATCAACTCCCCATCGCAAAGTTACTAAAGATTGATTGCCTAATCCAGCTAATATATTTGACCCCAGAACCAAACTGCGTTGAATTTCGGTAGGCATTGCTAACAAACCAACATCTTGCAACTTATCATCAGCAAACGATATAATTTGGAGATTATTACCAACGTTAGTGTCCCATGAATTTATTGGTAAAGCAGCGAAAGAATCTTGCCAATTCAATAACAAAGCTCTTTCATCATCTAATGCTGGCGACCAACTATAAGTTGTTTGGCCAATTAAAGGGGTTATACGATTGATTAAAGCCGGCTTAGTAGGGTCTGCAACATCAAACATTGAAATAGCTACTCTTCTAGCCCAGCGATCATTTGCCGTAGGTTGATCGTCTATACCAATTGCCAACAAACGATCTTCATGGAAAAACATTTTTTCCGACCAGCCAGGTACTATTAATTCACCAAGTATTGTGGGATTAGATGAATCACTAAGATCAATAACCCATAAAGGATCAGTGCGTTCATAAGTAACTACAAAGGCTCGATCATCGACAAATCGAGTAGCAAATAATCCCTCGCCCGGAGCTATTTTACCAACTTGACCCGCTAAAGTAACCTTCTCTGGGCTTAAATCATAAATAGCTAAAGTGCTACCATCAGTACGATCTTCTGGCCCATAAACAACTCGTAATTGCTGATTCAACACACTTAAATGAAATTCTGATGGAACTTGCCCCGGTACTTTTATTAAGGGTAATTCCACTAATGGATCAGATTGAGTTAAATCAAATACTTGAATTTGGGTCGTTTGCCATTTATTTTCTGTAGGATTATGGTTAGCGATCACCAAATTATCTGGGAAAATTGCTATTTGTGGAGAATAACCAGCAATTTTAGTTTCATCAACGACTTCTAGTTTGCCGCTATCTTTTAATTCTAATACATTTATATGTAAGTAATTTCTATTAAAGCTAACATCAATATCGTCACAACAATTTTCTTCGACTGAGTTATACTCATATTGCTCACTAACACTATAAATATAATTACCGCGGCGGCGTGATTCGATAAATCTTCCCGGTATAGTCATTTTATGAACTGTATTCAAGGTATTACCAGTCCCTGGTTGTAAAACAAGTAGTTCAGTTGTGGCTTCGTTATAATTGCTACTATAATTAACTTGCAATAATATATAATAATCATTAATCACATAAAGTTCTTTCGGATTACCAGATAAAGCAGTCCAGCCAATCAAACTAGGGTTGTAAAAATCCGCTACATCAATTACTTGAAATCTTTTAGCTGTTTCATTCGCATATAATAATTTATCTCCAATCAAACGAAAAATATCTGGTTTTTCAGTTTGTGCCGTATCAGTTTCTCCACTAATAGTAGCTTCTTCAGCCGGTGCTGCACTATCATCAGCAACCATATCAACAGCTTCTTTGGATACAGCATAATTATTCACATAATCATTGGTTAAGAAAAATTGTTGACCCGGTAAACGTTCTCTACTCGCTGCTAAACTTAATGGTAGTAAAGTTGAATCTTGCCAAGAATCAGTGTCAATAGGGCTTTCACCAGCTCCAACAGCTATCAAAGCTAAAAAACATCGTTGATTTTCTGGACAAGATTCATCTAAATTGGCTGCCTTAAATGATTCAAATGGTTTTATATCAATAGGATTGGAATATACTGGTAATAAACCGGTTTTCCATTTTGCTGGTGATATTAAGGATTTAAATTTATTAACATCTAAATTGAACCATACCAAATAAACATCCACATCATGCAAGTCTTGGTCATTACTAATCATGATTTGGGTTTCAGTGTCAGTAGATTCTAAATTCAATTGTAAAGCTTGAGCTGAAAAACTCAGTAAAATAATCCCATATAACAGGGAACGTAAAATTAGCATGGATTGTCTCCTTAATTAAAGTCTTTGATATTAGAATTGTAGCAATAGTTCATTATATATGCCAATTTTTTTTATGCACTTCAACTTTTTACCTGATAAATTTAAAGAACTCTTTGATTATGATTAAAAAAATTTAGCCAAACAATATAGCAATTTTTAATTATGAATGTTTAATGCTTAATTCTCAAGGAAATTAAATATAAATATCATATACTTAACCTTTATTAAGATAGTCAATTTAACTGGTAAATGTTATAATCTTGCATTTTAATTTCGTTGGTTTATAATAGTTTACTAGATGAAACTATTGCATGACTATAGCATTTCCCAAATGTAAATTAAGAACTTGATATGTATATCGAAGTTAATTAAGCATTAAGAATTGCTATATACTGCATTTCCAATTTCAAACCTGATAGACTTTTGAAATTTATCAAGTGTTTAAATACCGAATTTTTACATTAACTTTAAATAACCACATCGAGGATTTTTATGTCTGAAAAGTTACTTTTTACTTCTGAGTCTGTTTCCGAAGGTCATCCAGATAAGGTAGCAGATCAAATTTCTGATGCCATTTTGGATGCTGTATTAACTCAAGATATTAAATCACGAGTTGCTTGTGAAACTATGATTAAAACTGGCATGGTTATAGTGGCTGGTGAAATCACTACCAATGCTAATATTGATGTGGAACAGGTAGTTCGGGAAACAGTAAAGAAGATTGGTTATAACAGTTCAGATATGGGTTTTGACTGGGAATCATGTGCGGTTTTATCAGCGATTGGCAAACAATCTGTTGACATTGCTATGGGAGTGGATGAATCTGAATCTCATGAGCAAGGTGCTGGTGATCAGGGTCTGATGTTTGGTTATGCAA
The DNA here is from genome assembly GCA_030627125.1 of Thioploca sp. GTDB lineage: Bacteria > Pseudomonadota > Gammaproteobacteria > Beggiatoales > Beggiatoaceae > DRQV01. The sequence continues at coordinate 1,378 of DAOUSR010000148.1, read as the reverse complement.
CTAATGAAACTGATGTACTGATGCCTGCTCCCATAACTTATTCGCATCGTTTAGTAAAGCGACAAGCCGAAGTACGAAAAAATGGAACTTTAGCTTGGTTGCGTCCAGATGCTAAAAGCCAAGTTACTTTCCGTTATGAAGGTTCTAAACCAGTAGGAATTGAGGCAGTGGTTTTATCAACTCAACATAATCCAGAAGTTGATAATAAAACTATTCGTGAAGCTGTGATGGAAGAAATTATTAAACCAGTATTGCCAGCAGAATGGCTTGATAATAATACTCTAATTCACATTAATCCAACTGGTCGATTTGTAATCGGTGGGCCAGTGGGTGATTGTGGTTTGACTGGTCGGAAAATAATTGTAGATACTTACGGTGGTATGGCACGGCATGGCGGAGGAGCATTTTCTGGTAAAGACCCTTCTAAGGTAGATCGTTCTGCTGCTTATGCCACTCGTTATGTAGCCAAAAATATTGTAGCTGCTGGTTTGGCAGAACGTTGTGAAATTCAAGTATCTTATGCAATTGGAGTAGCTGAACCAACTTCAATCCGAGTAGAAACTTTTGGTACTGGTAAAATTTCTGAAGCTCGTTTAACTCAGTTAGTACGTGAGCATTTTGACTTACGGCCTCATGGTTTGGTAGCAATGTTAGATTTATTGCGGCCTATTTATGAAGACACAGCTAGTTACGGGCATTTTGGTCGTGAAGAAGCCCAGTTTACTTGGGAAAATACTGATAAAGCTAGTTTATTAAAAGAAGCAGCTGGCATTTAAACATTGTATGAAATTATTTTGATGTAATTTAGCAAGTTAGCATCTATCGTGTGTCAATTTTAAGTTACACGATTGATGCAATTCCCTCCTTTCGTTCTACACGGACTGCCATTATAGCGTTTCCCGTATATATATAGCCCCAAATTAGCTGTTTATAGACGACTTATTTCTCTCATTGCATTTTCTGGGAGATTGATTCATATTATGATATGTCAATGCGTAAGTACTATCTATAAAGAAACATCAATAACAATTGCTTTTATATCATCAATATTTTTTGTTTTTTTGTTACTTCATCACACACAGTTTGCAAACAACTTTCTAATTCTTGTGCTGTTGTTGGTTTCTTCTCACACTTTTCATTAAGCTGTTTATTGGAAACTGTGAAATATTTTTTATCGTCTCCATACCATCCAACTAAATACCATAACTAGACTCTGGATCGCATAGATATTTTTCTGCTAATTGTTCAGATATAGCTGTCAATAAATCTTGTTAAACTAAGCTTGACAGGTCGCCCTGCCAAACTCGTCTTCAAAACGGTACGTGAAACTTTCGCTTCATACCGCTCCTCTCTATATAGTGGCCTTTTACAGCCGTTG
>DAOUSR010000250.1 GCA_030627125.1 Thioploca sp. | reverse complement strand
GAGCGTTTAACATCGGTAATCTTTCCATGTTTTATATTGAAAACTATTTTTACTTTGTTGTCAAGGGGGACTGAGCAATTACGTTATAATTAAGAATTGCTAATTTGGAGTTCAAAGCCCAAAACGTAGATACTCTGTTACTTGTCAAGCTAAATAGTTAAAATAGTTTGACAAGAAAAATCACATTTTTAAGAGTTATTTAACAGTCATACCTACTGCACGTCTACAATATTCTTTCCGTTTGAAGGCAAGGTCATAATGTTTTCTCTACACAATTGATTCTCAACACCTACCAATATAGTTATAGCTCGGTAGTTACCATCTTTTTTACTTTAACATTTATCCTTTGCATATACCTTGCTATGGTAGGTAGTTACGATTTAAATATTAATAGGATAAACCATTAAAATTGTTTTTAAAATTCTACTCATATAATTTCCATCCGTTAAATCTTGTTCAAATAATTTTGCTTTATTACTATAAATCAGTTTTTCGCCATTCCTTCACAGCCCAGATTATAACTACTGAGAACATAACGATATTTATTATAATGCCAATGATAAAAAATAATGATAAGGTTTTTTTAGGTTGTTCTTTACTGATTGAATGTTGAGTAGATTGTACTACTACAGGTTGTTCTGTAAAAGATGCAAATACTGGTTCTGTTCCTAATATTACTAATATTATCCAAATATAAATTCTGGGTTTCATAATTCCACTCACATTTGTCCACCCATAGCAAAAATAGGCATATACATAGCCAATACTAAACCACCGATTACTACACCTAAAAAAGCCATGATCATTGGTTCCATCATAGAAGCAAGAGATTCCACCAAACCATCTACCTCTTCTTCATAGTAATCAGCAACTTTATTTAACATTTGATCAATATTTCCAGATTCCTCTCCAATTTGAGTCATTTGTACACACATATTAGGAAAAACTCCAGAATCACGCATACTTTCTGCCAATGTAATTCCGGTTGATACATCTGCTTTAATTTGCATTGTAGCTTCATAGAAAACTATATTACCAGTCGCACCAGCTACAGAATTCATCGCTTCTACTAATGGAGTTCCAGCTGCAAACATAGTTGCCAAAGTACGAGTAAATCTAGCAATTGCTGATTTGGTTAGTAAGGGTCCAAACATTGGTAATTTCAAAGATAATCTTTGCAAAAAATTTTGAAAAGCTACCGAACGTTTTTTAGCTTGCTTAAAAACATTTTTAAGCACGATAATAGTACCTAGAATATACATCCAATTTGCTATCATATAATCAGACATCACTACAACTGCTGCTGTTAAAGCTGGTAACTCTCCACCAAAACTTTCAAACATATCAGAAAATACTGGGACTACATAAACTAATAAGATAGTAGTAACGACACCAGCTATTACCATAATAGACATAGGGTAGCTTAATGCTCCCTTAATCTTCTTTTTCATAGCTTCACTTTTTTCCTTATAATCTGCCAGTTTATTAAGCAAAGATTCTAAAATACCTGCTTGTTCACCTGCTTCTATAAGATTACAAAATAAAGAATCAAAATGTTCAGGATGCTCTCGCAAGCCATCAGCCATAGTTCCACCAGCTTCAACAAAAGCTTTTATCTCTTTAATTAACTTAACAAAATTAGGGTTTTCATGTCCTCCTGCAACTAAATCAAAAGATTGTAATAATGGTACGCCAGCCTGCATCATCGTAGCCATCTGTCGAGCAAACAAGGCGATATCACCTGGTTCTACTGGTTTTGAATTTAATGCCGCTAACCAGTCATTAGGTTTAGGTTTAACTTTAATAGGCGTAATACCTTTATCACGCAATATTTTCTTGGCGGCAGCTTCAGATTTAGCAATCTCTTCACCTTTTCGTTCTTTTCCACTCTTATCTTTACCCACATAGACATAAGTAATTTCTTTTTTTGCAGCTGGCATAATATTATCCTTTATTCTTTATTAACTACACGATTTACTTCGGCTAAAGATGTATGACCACGTCCAACCTTTTTAAGACCAGATTCTCGTAAGTCAGGTATTCCTTCCCGTTTAGCTTGATCAGCAATTCCAATCGCATTACTGCCTTCCATAATCAGTCGTTTCATTTCTTCTGATAGTGGCATAACTTGATAAATACCAACTCGACCTTTATAACCAGTACCACCACATTTATCACAACCAATAGGTTTATATAACTTAAAATCTGGGTCTTTAATAGCTTCTTCTTTGAAACCTTCCATTATAAGAGCATGTTCAGGTATTTGTTCTTCTCTTTTACAACTACATAAACGCCGGCATAAACGTTGAGCCATGATCAGGTTAACTGCAGTAGCAATAGCAAATGGAGCTAATCCCATGTCAACCATACGAGTTAAAGTTTGAGGAGCATCATTGGTATGTAAAGTTGACATAACCATATGACCCGTGCTAGCTGCTTTAATAGCAATACTACCAGTAGTTATATCACGTATTTCACCAACTAAAATAATATCTGGGTCTTGGCGTAAAAATGCTTTCAGGGCTTTATCAAAGGTCATTCCAGTTTTTTCATCAATTTGTACTTGATTAACCCCAGGTAAGTTAATTTCCACTGGATCTTCAGCAGTAGAAATATTAACTCCTTCTTTATTAAGAATATTTATACCTGTGTATAATGATACTGTCTTACCACTTCCAGTAGGACCAGTAACCAATACCATACCATAAGGATTATCTAAAGCTTCTAAATACAAACGTTTTTGTTCTTCTT
>DAOUSR010000090.1 GCA_030627125.1 Thioploca sp. | reverse complement strand
TACTGCTTTTTTTACTGCTTTTTCTGCTGCTTTTTTTACTGCTTTTTCTACTGCTTTTTCTACTGCTTTTTCTACTGCTTTTTCTACTGCTTTTCTTTCTTCTTTTTTTACTGCTTTTCTTTCTTCTTTCAATAGTATCATACTGATATTTGCCAGGTAAATCACTAACAGGTTTTCCATTTAACGCAGCTCGCATAAAATCAATCCACATAGGTAACGCTGTTCTTCCACCAGTTTCTTTATAACCTAAAGAATGGGGTTTATCAAAACCAATCCATACTGCAGTGGCTATATTAGAATTATAACCAGCAAACCAAGCATCTCGTAAATTACTCGTTGTACCAGTTTTACCTGCTAAATCCTTACGTCTAAGTTTTTTAGCTCGTTTAGCAGTTCCAATGCGAATCACATCTTTTAACATAGAGGTCATGGAATAAGCATTATTGGAAGTTATGGCCTTGGGTGCATAACGAGGTATTTGATCACAATTAGTATAAGAAGTAAGAATTTCTTTAGCTTCATCTAGTTCAGATGTTAAAATTTCTGCTGGGCATTTCTTACATATTTTTAATGGATTACTAGAAAAAATTACTTTACCATAGGTATCTTCAATACGATCAATAAAATAAGGTTTAACTCGAAATCCACCATTGGCAAATACCGCATATCCAGTGACTAGTTTTAATGGAGTAACTTCTCCAGTACCTAAAGCAATGGTTAAATTATTAGGCATATTTTTTTTATTAAAGCCAAAATTAGTTAAATGTTCTCTTGTATAATCAACCCCAACTTTTTCTAATAATCGTACTGCAGATACATTATGTGAATAGGCTAAAGCTCTTCGTAGAGTAGTCCAGCCGTAATATCTTTTACTGTAATTACGAGGTTTCCAAGTTTTACCACCGCCTAGTTTATACACTATTGGAGCATCATTGATCGAATAATTAACTGAAAAACCTCTGGCTAAAGCTGCTGAATAAATGAATGGTTTAAAAGTTGAGCCTGGTTGCCTTTTTGCTTGAGTAACTCGATTGAATTTACTATTAAAATAATTAAATCCACCTGCCAAGGCAATAATAGCTCCATCCTTTGGATTAATTGATACCAATGCTCCTTGAACTTTTGGAATTTGGGATAAACGCCAACTTACATTCTTAAATTTCAAGTTTTGGACATCAATATTTACAAGTGGTTGTTCTTTAGAATTCTTTTCAGGTGTTTTTTCAGAAGTTTCTTTAGAGGTTTCTTTAGATGGTGCGGATGATATATTAGGAATAGCCATGATAATATCACCAGGTTTTACTATACTTCTAGCATTTTTTGGAGAACGTCCTCGTCGATACGAAGTAATATGACGTCTAGCCCAAGATAAATATTGCCATTTTATGGTAAATTCTCCAGCCTTAGAATTAAAAGCAATAATACTTCTATATTTTACTTTAAGTACAATACTTGGGATTAAGTTGCCTAATGCTGGGTATTTTTTTAAAATTTTAGTTGCCCATTTTTCTATATGTTCTGGTTTAATTTTTTTAGGTATTGCTACATTAGATATTGCTCCAGTATATCCATGTCTCCGATCATAACGCAACAAATTTTTACGTACTGCAAGGTTAGCTTGTTGTTGTAAACTACTATCTAAAGTAGTAAAAACTCTGTAGCCTTTGAGCATTACTTCTTCACCAAACCTCTTTTCTAAATAAGAACGTACCATTTCTGCAACATATAAACCATCAATTTTTGGAACTAATTTATATAATCTTGCTGTTATAGGTGAGTTAATTGCTGCTTCATATTCTTCTGTTTGAACATAGCTTAATTCTAGCATTCTTCTAAGTACATAGTTTCTGCGTTCTAAGGCTCGTGTTGGATTATTTAGCGGATTATTTGATGATGGTGCTTTCGGTAAAGTTGCTATCATTGCCAATTGTGCCAATGTCAATTTGTCTATATCTGTACCATAGTATACTTGAGCTGCAGCTCCTACTCCATAAGCATGGTTACCAAAAAAGATTTTATTCAAATACAATCCAAGAATTTCATATTTGGTTAATTCTTCTTCAATTTTAAAAGCTAATAATATTTCACTAAATTTACGAGTAAATGTTCTCTTTTGAGTAAGAAAAAAGTTACGAGCAACTTGCATGGTAATAGTGCTACCACCTTGCCGTTTTTCCCCGGTTTTTACTAAGCTAACAACCGCTCTTAACAAGCCTTTTAAATCAACTCCACTATGTTCAAAAAATCGATCATCTTCTGCTGCTAGAATAGCTTTGACTAATAAAGGAGGGATTTGCCTATCGGTCAGTGGAATACGGCGTTGTTCTCCATATTCTGCAATAAAAGCCTTGTCTTTAGTGTATATATGTAATGGTACTTGTAAACGTATTTCTTTTAAACGTTCAACTGATGGTAATTGTGGTATAAAATACCATTTGACAGCAGCGACAGCAGTTATTGCAATCAATATGCTTAGTAGACCCATTAATAGGGTAGTACGTAAGGCAAGATAGAATTTGTTTCTAATATTCATGAAAACTTGAGGCGTAATTCAATTTAAAGGTTATTTTTTTAATTATGACTATGTTGTATTTTGTGAAATTTCTGCTAATTAATAATAAGCATGTTATCATATTAGTTTGGTTTTGAATAATCTTTGTTATTAGATATGTTTAATATTAATCTTGACATATAGTTATTTACGGTGTTTAATGTATAATATCAAGTATTCCTTCTATCTACCTGAAATTTTTAATAGTATTTTAAATAATTCTTAATTAATAATTACTATTACAAAATATAATATTTATTATGAGTTTATTAAGCTTAAAACCAGACCCTTTAGTAGGGATTGATATTAGTACTACTGCTATTAAGTTGCTTGAGCTGAGTAAAGTTGGCAAGGGTTATAAAATTGAAAGTTATGGTATAGAACTGTTACCAGAAAAAGCAATAGAAGATAAAAAAATTGATACTAATGAGATAGAAACAGTTAGCAATGCTATTTCTGCTGTAGTAAAACGGGCGAAACCTAAATCTCAATTTGCTGCTTTAGCAGTGGCTGGACCTGAAGTTATCACTAAAGAAATTATTATGGATAAAATTCCTGAACCAGATATGAAGGAATTAATTGAAGAAGACCCAGCTACATATTTAGGCCAAGATATTGAAGATATAGAACTTGATTTTCAGGTATTGGGACCTAACAGAGATGAACCAGATCGAGTTGATGTACTATTAGCAGCTTGTAGAACTGAAACCTTAGAAACACATATAACTGTTTTAGAACTGGCTAAGTTAACAGCTAAGGTTGTAGATATAGAAAAATATGCCCTTGAAAGAGCTTTTTTAATGATAGTTAAAAATGATCCAGACATTAATGAGGATGAAACTATTGCTCTAATTGAAGTAGGTGCTACTACAACTACGATGAATGTATTGGGTGATAATCAAAATATTATATATACCCATGAAGAAATGTTTGGTGGTAAACAGCTTATCGAACAAATTCAGGCTACTTATCAACTTACTTATGAAGAAGCTCTTCTTGGAACTCGTGATGGTGGACTTCCAGAAGAGTATGAAACTGACGTGTTAGAATCATTCAGAGATGAAATGGCTCAACAAATTAGTATAATGGTACAATCTTATTATTCCCAATCAACTTATGGAAAATTATCCCATATCTTGATTTCTGGAGGTTGTGCTTCTATACCAGATATTGTCAAACATATTGAAACTAAAGTAGGTGGTCATGTTTCTATTGCCAATCCTTTGGCCTTAATGTCAGTTGCCTCACGAGTCAGCAAAAAAGCTTTATCAGATGATGCTCCATCATTAATGGTTGCTTGTGGGCTTGCTTTGCGAACTTTTGATGAGTATTAAATTATGCATCCACGTATTAATCTGTTGCCTTGGCGCGATACACTTAAACAAGAACGTGAAACTCGGTTTGGAATTATCACCGGCATATCTTTATTATTGATTGGATTGGTAATCTTGACTATACACCTTTATTTTCAAGGTGAAATTAATTATCAACAATATCGGAATAATTATTTACAAAAACAAATTAAAATAGCTGAAGATCAGATTGATGAGATTAAAACTTTGGATGAAAAAAAACAACGTTTAATCGAAAGAATGAGCGTTATTCAAGAATTGGAAGAAAATAGACCACAAATTGTACATTTGTTTGATGAACTAGTTAAACAAGTACCTAATGGAGTTTATTTTACTAATATGACTCAGAAAAATGATAAAATAACTCTTGAAGGAGTAGCTCAATCTGATGCACGGGTATCATCATTAATGGGTAAAATAGAAGAATCTAAATGGTTAGATAATCCTAAAATTTATTCCATTGAGGCTGAAGGTGAAACTAAAAGTAACTTTAAATTAGAAGTGACTCAAGCTGTTCCTCGAGCAAAAAGTGAGTAAACCATTATGAAAATGGAAGAATTTAAAAATTTAGACCCCAAAAATTTTGGTAATTGGCCAATTCCAATCAAGGGAGTAATAATCCTTATATTATGCATAATTGCTTTTTTATCTGGACTATGGTTTGATACTAAACTTCAGATTGAAGAATTAGCAAATGTAATTGAAAAAGAAGATGTATTAAAGAAAGATTTTAAAATTAAACAATGGAAAGCAGCTACTCTACCTAAACTTAAAGAGCAGTTGATTCAGATCGAATCTACTCTTGCTGAAATGTTACGTAAATTACCTAATGAAGCTCAAGTAGATGAATTAATTAGAGATATTTCTCAAGCCATACTTGCTAGTGGTTTAAAACAAGAATTGTTTCAGCCTAATTATAAAGGTGAAAAAGAAGAAAAAAATATTTATGTGAAATTACCAATTAAACTACGTGCTAGTGGACATTTTCATGCTTTTGGGAAATTTATTAGTGGGGTTGCAGCAATGAATCGCATTGTTACTTTACATAATGTTAAAATAGAATCAGGTAAAGGTGATGATGAACATCCACTTACTTTAGAAATGATAGCTCAAATTTATCGTTATTTAGAAGTTAAAGAAGTAGAAGTTGTAGAAGAAAAACCTAAATCTAAATCTAAACCTAAATCTGGACATGGACATTCAATAGATTAAATATGAGTAATTCCATACCAAATTATCACTATATTTTATTAATAATATTGTTGTCAGCATGTAGCAATCGAGATATAAGCGATTTAGAATCTTATGTGGCTAAAACTAACGCAAGAAAAAATCCACATGTAGATGCAATTCCCGAAGTTAAACAGATTCCACCTTATTTTTATGAAGTACAACACCTACGTGATCCATTTATACCAATATTAGATACCAAAAACACTGTAGATGGAGTTGTATTTAAAACTGAGACTGGGAAAAAAGCTGAAGATTGTCCGGATCCAAAGGATCCTAGTAGAGTAAGAGTTGGTTTGGAATTAATGCAGCTTGGTGCTTTACGGATGGTTGGTAGTCTAAAAATAAATAATATATTATGGGGATTGTTAGTATCAAAAAGTGAAGGAATGGTTTATCGAGTAAAAAATGGAGATTATATTGGAGAAAACTATGGGAAAATTATCAGTATTTCAGAAGAAGAAATTGGAATTTTGGAAAAAGTACCAAATGATGAGGGTTGTTGGGAAGAAAAATTAGCTTCTATTCATTTATTTGGTAATTAACAATTAAGGTATATTATTATGAAATATAAGTTTGATAAATATTTATATAATTTAATTATAGCTATTTTTATATGTGTTAATTTGACTCCCATAGTTAATGCTTTTAGCGGAGTTAATCAATTAGAAAAAATAGACTTTTCTACTATGCCTGGTAATCGAGTTCAAATCCAATTAATATTTGCTAACAGTAATATAATTCATAGAAGTTTTTCTACCGATAATCCAGCTCGAATAGTATTAGATTTTCCTAATATTACACTTGGATTAGCAAAAAAATCACATGTTATAGGTATAGGAGTTGTACAGAATACTAATGTTGTAGAAACCCAAGATCGTACTCGTATTGTCTTAAGCTTAGTACGCATGGTACCATTTGATATAGTAGTTGAAAATAAACGAATACTAATATCTATAGAAAATGTATCATTTCAAAATACCAATAAATCTAATAATTTGTTTGGTGATTCCTCAATATCATTACCATCTTCTAATGAGAAATTAGCTACTACAAGCACTGCTATTCAATCTCTGTCTGGTAATCATATACAAGATATAAGTTTTCACCGTACTCAAGAAGGGGCTGGTCAAGTTGCGATTACTTTATCCAATCCAAATATTATAGTCAATGTAGATATGGAACATGATATTAATAATATAGCAGTGGAAATTCTAAATACTAAATTACTACATAAATTAGACCGACGATTAGATGTAATGGATTTTGCTACTCCTATAACTTTTGTTGATACCTTTTCTAAGGGTAATAATATTCGTGTAAATATCAGTGTAAGAAATGATTATGAATATCATGCTTACCAGACAACAAATATTTATGTGATAGAAGTTAAGAAAAAAATAAAAATTAAGAAAGAACAACTCAAAATTGAAGAACGCAAGTATGATGGACAATTAGTATCTTTTAATTTTCAAAGTATTGATGTACGAGCAGCGTTATCATTATTATTTGATTTACCGGGAGTTAATTTAAATATGGTTGCTGGTGATGAAGTAAAAGGTAGTGTTACTTTACGTTTAAAAAATATTCCTTGGGATCAATCCCTAGATATAATTCTTGAGTCAAGAGGCTTAGGAATGCGGAAAATTGGCAATGTGGTAATGATAGACTTGAAAAAGAATATTGACGAACGTAAACAAAGGGAATTGTCTGCCCAAAAGAAAATTAAAGAACTTGAGCCTCTTTATGCTGAATTTATCGTTATAAATTATGCTAAGGCAGCTGATATTGTTAGCTTATTAAAAACTGGTGGTCAACATTCATTTATTTCAAATAGAGGTAGTGTCTCTATGGATGAAAGAACTAATACAGTAATTATCCAAGATACAGCATCTAAAATTAAAGAAATAAGAGGTTTGATTTCTTCTTTGGATACACCAGTACGCCAAGTTTTAATTGAATCACGCATTGTCATTGCTAACAGTAGTTTTGGTAAAGAATTAGGAGTTAAATTTGGTTACAGTGCTAATGAAGATTTAGGACATGGTAACGGAATTGTGTTAGGCGGCAAGCTTGGTGGTGACACCACATTTTCCAATGGTACAGGTTTTACTAGTGAAAATACATCAGGTGAAGGAGAGGGAGAAAATTTTCTAATAAGTTTACCAACATCAGCACCAACAGCAGCACTTGGTTTGGCAATCGGTAAAATTGGTAGTTACTTACTCCAATTAGAATTATCTGCTATGCAATCGGAGGGGAATGGTGAAGTTATATCAAGCCCTAGGGTTATTACTGGTAACCAACAAGAAGCTGTTATAACCTCAGGTACAGAAATTCCTTATTATCAATCTGCTGGTATAGGTGCGGTTGCCAAAATACAATTTAAACAAGCAGTGTTAGAACTTAAAGTTACTCCTCAAATTACTCCAGATGATCGGGTTAGTATGACGTTAGCTATTAAAAAAGATTCCCCAGGTGCTGAACTAGGAGGAGAAATTAGCATTGAAAAACGGGAAGTTAAAACCAATGTTTTAGTAGATAATGGTGAAACTGTTGTATTAGGTGGAGTTTATGAGCGTTCAGAACGCAGTTCATTGGAAAGAATACCGTTTTTCTCTGATTTGCCATTAATTGGAGCTTTATTCAGACATAAATCACGTTCTAGTTCTAAATCAGAGCTTTTGATTTTTGTTACACCTAAAATTTTGAAAGAATCTACTTAGTAATTGCTTATAAACTAACTCACTTTAAAGGAAAGATATAAATGCGTTTTTTCATTCGATGGCTAGTATTAATATTCACATTGGCTTTATTAAATGCTTGTGGTGGTGGAAGTGATGAACCTAGTAACTTATTTGCAGATACTGGTGGAGATGTGGGGGGGAAACCGATAGATACCTCTAACCAAATTACCAGTGTTAATGCTATTGGTGTTCCGGGAGCAATACTTGTTGATAGTGGTGGTAGAGCTACTATTAGCTTTACTACTGTAGGGGCTGATGATGAACGTTTAGGAGAGTTAGCCCCTAATATTCCACTTAATATTACTGTACATCCAGAAGGTGTAGCAAAATTAGAAAATGTACCAACTAGTAGTGACCACAAAGGAAATGTGACTTTTACTGTTAGCCATCCAGGTAGTGGCACCGTATTTATTAATCTCAGTGGTAGAGATTATTTTAAGCGTGGTTTTGATATTCCTATTTATTTTGGAGCTTCGGTAACTGCGGAAATTATTAGTAGTGATAACATTGCCCCAGCAGACGGAGTCACTCCAACTGATATTAAAATAATTGCCCGTGATGCTTATGGTACTGGTATTCCCGGTATTTCAGTTGGTTTTTCCTTCCCACTGGATTCATTTGCTGTACCTAATGTCTCTGGTATTACTAATGAGTTTGGCGAAGTTACTGTAGGTATAACTGATACTATTCCTCAAACTACTAAAGTTACGCCATTTGCTGGCGGTATGGGAGCAGGGCCTCTTACTCTCGAATTTACTAGTGGACAAGTAGCTGCTAATCCAACTACCCTTGATTTGATTGTCAAAAACAATAATGTACGTCCTGATGGAACCAAAGCAACTTTAATAGTGATCGCTAGAGATGAAAGTGGTTTACCAGTTCCATATGTTCCAGTTAGTATTGCTAGTAACTCGGCAACTGCCCAATTGAATATTGGTGATGAGTCTAATTCCTTATTCATAAACGGTAATACTGGTAAAGAAGGTAGTTTTGAACTTAATATAACGAATAATGTAGCTGAAACGGTTAGTATTACAGTCACTAGTAGTACCTCGGATTCAGAAGTTATTACTGTACAACAGGATGTTATTTTTGCAGATAATGGAGTAGGGGATAATTCTCAGATAACTACTATAGAATTAGACCAAGCTATAAATAGCCCACAACTTGCTAATGATACTGACCCAGTTTATTTACGTGGTCGACTCTTAGATCAAGATGAAAAACCAATTGCTAATCAAATAGTTACCATAATTGTAAGTGGTGGTTCTGCAGTCATAACTATGGATAATGATGGTAAGACGGATAGTAGTGGTAGATTTGCAGCGACTTTAACTGATAAATTTGCTGAGACTTTTTCTGCTAAAGCAGTAGCTGGTAATGTGACTAGTAGTGAAGTAGAAGTTGTTTTTTCTAGTATTGGCAGTGAGCTACCCGGTCCCAGTGATGTTAAATCCATAGTTTTATTGGCATCACCAACTAATCCAATTGCGAATGGAGAAAGTATAGTTACGTTGACTGCTATAGTACGTGATAATAATAATACTCCATTAAAAGATATTCAGGTATCTATATCAGCTAATTCTAATACTGCTATTTTTGATAAAGGTATAGCAACTACTGGTGAAGGTGGAACTGCTACTTTTAACTTAACGAATACTGTTACTGAAAATTTCACTGTAACTATAAATGCTCAAGGTTTTAGTGCTAAAACTAACGTTAGTTTTATTGGTTCTAATCGTGATGTAACCATCTTGGATACCAGTGTAACTAATAATAGTCAGCTTGCTAATGGCAGTGATAAAATTAGAATTGATGTGGTTGCGAAAGATAGAAATGGTAATTTAATTGGTGGAGTGCCAATTTCAATAGGAATGTCGGCTGGTATTACAGCTAGGGCGGAACCTGCTCAAGGCACTACTGATAGTAATGGTTCATTCTTTACCGAAATATCTTCTACAGAGGCTGGTAATGTAAGTGTTAGTATTAAAACCACCAATTTAGCTGAAATTGAAGCTATTACTTTTCAAGCTGCCAGTATACCTGATCTTATACCTAGCACTATTGATTTACAAGTAACCAATAATTCCCAAATAGCTAATGGTGAAGCTAAAATAAATTTAGTTGTTACACCTCGCGATACAAATAATAATCCGTTGATTGGGACTAATATTAGATTGATTGCTGATGCTACAGATGTGGTAATTGAACCAGCTAGTGGAAGCACTAATGAATTGGGTAAATTTTTCGCCAGCGTTACTAGTACTAGAGAACAACAGTTCAATATTACAGCAGTTGTGGAAGGCTTGGCAGAACCCAAAGGCACTGCAACCATGATTTTTAAATCAGTCGGTGGAGAAGTAAAAGATTTAAATGTTGATATAGTGAGAAATCAGCAATTAGCTAGTGGGCAAGATGCTGATTCTGCACAAATAAATATTATTGCTAGAGATATAAATGGATTGCCAGTAAGTGGAGTTCCAATTAACGTTCAATTGCTTAATAATCCAGCTGCAATAGTTAAATTTGATAGCCCTTTTACTGATATTAACGGTTTATTTATCGCCAAAATTACTTCGACATCTGCTGGGGATATTAAAACCAGAATTAGCGTTGCTGGAATTAATACTGATGCTACTCCACAAGAACGAACTATAACTTTTGTTGTTTCTGGCGATGTAACTCCTGTTAAAGTTGAGGCTAGTTTAGAGGGTAACTTACAACCAGAAGTTAACTCCATAACTACTCTATTAGTGATACCCAGAGATAAAAATAATGCTCCTATCCCTAATCTTGAGATTAGTTTAGCCAGTAATTCAGGAACTATTACATTTGATCCAGAAGTAGGCACTACCAATCCATTAGGAGAATTTAGAACTAAAGTTACCAATACAGTTGCTGAAATTGTTGAAGTTACAGCTTTTGCTAAAGGAGTAGGAAGTAATAAATTGCCAATTACTTTTGGTGAAATAGGAGTTGGTAGTTTAGTAATTACAGTGTTCAATGATAATCAACTGGCTAATGGTACTGATATAGTTGAAGTTCATGTTGTTGCCAGAAATAATGCTGGAATGGCTATTCCTAATGTACCTATTGCCGTACAATTACCATCTACTGCAGCAGTGGCAGATACATCTTATAATGATGGAATGACTGATAGCAGTGGTTTCTTCAAAACTAATATAACTTCTACAGTTGACGGTGAAGTTGCGGTTACTATTTCGGTAAAAGGTACTAATATTGCCGCTCCACCTAAGTTAATAAAATTTAGAGCTGATGATACTGGTAGTGTTCCTCCAAATAAAGTTGAGCTGGTTGTAAGTGGCACCGCAGTAGCAGATGGTCAATCTAAAATTGATTTATTAATTATTCCACGTGATAGTAGTGGTAATCCATTAGCCGGAGTTTCTATTGAATTATTAAAAGACTCGAATGATGTAATTATTGCCGAACCAACTGGAACAACCAATGCGTTAGGAGAATTTCGGACTACCGTGGTGACAGTGCCAGAAATAATCGGACGAGCATTAACCGAAGCTTTGGTAGTTAATATAACTCCTATAGGTAATGGCGTGGTTGGTAAACCAGTAGTTGCTATTTTTACTCCACCAACGGTACCAAGAGCCAGTTTAACTCTGACAGTAAGTAATACTAATCCGCCATTAAATGAGGATGTAACGGTAACAATCTCAGCTCGTGATGAAAATGGTTTTGCAGTAAAGAATATCCCAGTAAGATTAAGGGTGGAACCAGTTGGAACTCCTGACGTAACTGGCTCAGTTATTTTTGGTAATTTTGAAGGCAAAACTTCCGAAGATAATGGTGTTTTTACAACTTCCATCAAAAATAGTCAGGCCGGTACGGTAAAAATAATTGCGACTATGTTGAACCGAGAAGGTGGTGAGCCAATAGCGGTAAATAGTTCACCAATTGATGTTACTTTTCAGATTGAAGGTAAGGTACTGCAAGAAGTTACCGAAATTAGTTTAATAACGGATAGTTCTACACTTAAATCCGAAGGTAAAAGTGAAGGAGTAATTCTTACAGCAATTGTTAAGGATAAGGATAATCTCTTAGTGAAGGATGCTGAGGTAAGTTTTGAAGCTAATTCTGGTAATTTGCAACTAGTTGATGCTAGTGGAAATCCGATGGTTGAAGCAATTACTGATGCTAATGGTCGTGCTTATGCCCGTCTTACTACAGCAGGAAATGCTGATAACCGAGATATAAATGTGATAGCAACTGTAGCGAGTAAAATAGTCGATCCTGTCACTAACGAAAAGACTCGGAAAGATGAGATTACGATTAAAGTTGTCGGTACCACAATCACTATCTCTGGTTCGAGGTCAATTGTGCAATTTGAGGAAGATACCATTACTATTTCCTTACGAGATTCTGATAATAAACCCATATCTAATCAACTGTTAAGGATTACTTCAGATTTGAATAATGCTCTTAATTCACTGGATGGAACAATAGATATTACCACTGATACTAATGGTCAAGCTAGAGTAATATTTACTGCTAACAATCCTGGTGATGGCGAGGATATTATAAGAGTAAGTAAACCAAGTGCACCTGATATTCAAACCAATACTCATGTAATAACTATTTCCGATGATACTTTGAAAGTTATTTCTGATTCAGCTTCAGCTAATCTCTGTCCTGACGTAACTTCTGTCGATGAGGATACTAATAATAATGGGGTACTTGATATTGATTTACTGGAAGATATTAACGGTAATGGTAGACTTGATCTTGGTTGTAGAGTATTTCTGAATAAAGATCAAACATTTGAAGTTACTTGGCAAAAAAGTGGTAGTCCGGTATTTAATGAAATTAATCTATCTTCGACTCGTGGTCAACTCAGCAGTTCAAGTATAACTATGAATCAACCAGATCAACCTGCTCGTTTTTCTATTAGGTCTGATAATGCTGGGCCAGCAACTATAATAATTGGTGGTAATCGAGTTTCTCCGCCTGGACCTACTTTGCAATTTGAGATTAAATTTATTGCAGAAGAAGCTCGTTTTATAAATGTACAAGCTAATCCATCAGTAATTGGAACCAATCCGGTGGGAACTGATACTGCGAGAAGTGAAGTACTAGCTATAGTGCGAGATCCACAAAATAATTTAGTGGCCGATAAACAGGTAAACTTTTTATTAAATGATATTAGTGGCGGTCGACTTACTAGAGGTACGGCATTTACGGATGATTTTGGACGTGCAACTACTGAATATATTGCTGGTTCTTCTTCCAGTGCTGCTAACGGAGTAACGATAACAGCTTCTGTTGCAGATAATTCTAGTGTTGAAAGTAGTGTAAGTTTAACCGTAGCCGAAAAGGATTT
>DAOUSR010000231.1 GCA_030627125.1 Thioploca sp. | reverse complement strand
TTTCTCTCATTTGATTCTTTTTCTGGTTTATTTGACTGATTCATATTATAATACTTTTGTCAATGCGTAAGTCCTAATTAATATTTTAATACCTTCGCCAAAAATCCAGATAAAAAATATGTAAATAGTTAAAAAGATGGTTGTGTTAAATTGAATTTTCAAATAAAGGAGCTTGGCGCGAACCTAAGTTACTGATAATATATGTTGTTGATGAAATAAGATGGAAAAGAGCTTCGCCCCAATTATTGATGGAAATATGGATAGTCCAGACAGTGCATTTCAATTAATTTATGATTATTTACAAGTTAGGTCAATAGTAAAGAACTGGGAATTATTGAGTCTTTTATCATCTACAGCATACAAATACCAGCGTAAATCCTTCTGAAAGCTCAAACTTGAATTTTGCAGTAACGCTAATATTTCCTTGATTTTCCTCTTCTAAAGACAACTCAACCTTGTACTGATTTTTTCTGAGTGTGTATTGTTTTATACTTAATTTTGCCATATTTATCCTTTGTAAATATCTTTGGAGTCCAAACCTTATAGGTTTGTAAATGCTGAAGCTTTGAACTCCAACTTAATTATCAATGTTCTCTAATCACAACCACCAACATTTTAGAACCATTGCTCAATTGTTTGCACATGAATAGAATCTGCTGGATAAACCACGTTTTTCTAATAAATCTTGTACGGTCTTATTATTAACAATTGTCTGTTTCAACAAATCATAAATCGTATTAGTAGCACACCAATCGCAATACCACTCAATAATACAAAGGCACTGCCAATATCATAACTAGCAGCCGAACTACTAATCTGTGCTTCTGCTAATTCCTTGCAATCCGCTGAATCATTCCATGTTTGGGCAAAATCTACCGGATTAATTGCTAATTCAGGAGAAAATCTAATTTGATAATCGTTCATAAATATTTTTCCTAGAGGTTGTTCGAGTTTTAGATAGAATATCATTGATTTGTTGTTTCTGGAGGGTTATCATGAATATTAGAAACTAGGGCAAATGTCCAATGTAGCTCAATGAAATTTTATAGTTAATTTACGTAATACTAGAATCTAAGCTGTGGATTCCAATATTTTATTAATTGTTAATGTCCTGTACAATTAGATTCTTTAATATTGAGTTTAGCAAATTTTTTGCTAGAATTATATTTTTTCATTACAAATAATTGTTTATTAATTTTATCGGGTAATAATTTATAATATGTTTACTTTTCAATGGCCTTGGCTGGTTGTATTATTGCCATTACCTATATTAGTATGGAGATTTTGGCCACGTCCACAATTATCAGCAGATAATTTACCTAAATTACGCTTACCAAATACAAAATATGTACAGGAAGCTTTCTCGCAACTAGATTCTCCACAAATTAATCAACGGTGGCGTTGGATATTGTTAATTGTATGTTGGACAGGATTGGTAATAGCTTTGATGTATCCGCAATGGTTGGATAAACATATTGAAGTCTCCCAAACTGGTTATGACTTGATGTTAGCTGTGGATTTGTCAGTTTCAATGGAAACTCCAGATTTTTTTACTAATAGACAACAAATTCAACGTATTGATGCGGTAAAGCTAGTATTAGAACCATTTCTTAAAAGTCGGGTTGGTGACCGGATTGGTTTAATTCTATTCGCTGATCAGGCATATTTGCAAGCTCCTTTAACGTTAGATAATGTTGCTGTCAATAGTTTACTCCAAAAAGCAATTATAGGTATGGCTGGTCGTGAAACTGCGGTTGGGGATGCAATTGGTTTGGCGGTGAAGAAATTACGAGATCGACCAGAAGGTTCCCGAATCTTGATTTTGCTGACTGATGGAGATAATAATGCAGGTACTTTAGACCCTTTGAAAGCGGCTCAATTAGCTAAACAATATGATATTCGCATTTATACCATTGGAGTTGGTAGTAACCGAGGGATGTTTCGGCAAAGGTTAAACGACAAACCATTAAAACAAATTGCTAGAATGACTGGCGGTGTTTATTTTCCAGCTACTGACCTTTCTGCATTAGCCAATGTTTATAAAAATATCGATCAAACTTTAACCAAGACTGAGGCAGAAAGTCGCATTTATATTCAACGTACTCCTTTATATCAGTGGCCTTTGGGAGTAGCAATGTTCGCTTTGTTAATGTTACAGCTATTGCGTATAGTTGGGCCGAGAGATTAAGTTATGGCAAATTCAACTTATAATCACCCGAAAGCTTTGTATCTGTTATTTTTTACTGAAATGTGGGAACGTTTTAGTTACTATGGAATGCGAGCCTTGCTGGTGTTATTTTTGATTTCAGAAATTTCCGTTGGTGGTTTAGGTTGGACTTCGGCTCAAGCTGGCCAATTATATGGATTATACACTGGCTTGGTTTATATGACACCTATTATTGGTGGTTATTTAGCAGATAAATTATTGGGTTTTCGTTCTGCGGTGATAATTGGTGCAGCATTGATGGCATTGGGACACGGAGCTTTAGCAATTGATTCTTTATACAGCTTTTATTTCGGTTTATTCCTATTAGTCCTAGGTAATGGTTTTTTTAAGCCTAATATTTCTTCAATGGTAGGACAGCTTTATCCTGCTGATAGTCCTTTGAAAGATTCTGGTTATACCATTTTTTATATGGGGATTAACATTGGAGCTTTGTTAGGTATTTTAATTTGTGGTTATTTAGGTGAAAAGGTTGGCTGGCATTATGGTTTTGGTGCTGCTTGCATTGGTATGAGTTTTGGGTTGGTATTATTCTATTCTTTGCAACATTTGTTGGGAGAGGTGGGTTTAAAACCAATTAAAACTACAGAGGTGATAGCAAGAAAGCCATTAACTAATCAGGAAATCAAGCGGTTACATGCTATTTTGGTGCTGGCTATATTTTCGATGATATTTTGGTTGGCATTTGAACAGGCTGGCTCGTCCATGAATATATTTGCCATGCAATACACTGATAGATGGTTATTTGGTTTTGAAATTCCGGCTTCTTGGTTTCAAACTTTAAATCCGTTATTTATTTTTATGTTAGCTCCATTGTTTTCTATGTTATGGGTTAAGTTAGGCAATAAAAATCCGAATGGGCCGTTGAAGTTTGCTATAGGTTTATTTTTACTGGGTTTTGGATTTTTGGTGTTATTTGTCGGGGCTATCAGTATTCCGCAAGGGGCTGAATCGGCTGCGATTAGTATGTTGTGGTTGAGTATGGCTATTTTGTTACATACTATGGGTGAATTATGTTTATCGCCAGTAGGTTTGTCATTGGTAAATAAGTTGTCTCCTAAACATTTTATGGGAATTATGTTTGGGATGTGGTTTTTGGCTATGGCAGTTGGCAATTATATTGGTGGGATGTTGTTTGGCATGTTGGATGATTTTGTTAAAACTCAGTCTATGGCAGATTTCTTTTTAATGTTTGTTGTGATTGTTATGACTGCGGCGGTAATCTTATTTGGCTTGTCATTTATATTGAAGAAATGGATGCATGGGGTTGAGTAGGATGAAATTATAAGTGAATTGTTATATACTTGGCTAGGCAGATTGAGAGTGAAAAATCAATAAGGATTGAAAAAATAAATGAATCAAAAAGTACACAACCAAATAGTAAGTTTCATCTGGAGCATTGCAGATGATGTACTAAGAGATGTTTTTGTAAGAGGAAAATACAGAGACATCACATCCTACCTTTTACGGTGTTACGAAGACTTGATGCTTTACTTGTACCGACTAAAGAGAAGGTATTGGAAGCAGCTGAGTTTATGGAAAAACAGAAAATTGACGACAAATCCGCATTGGCATCACAGACGGGTTATCCTTTTTGGAATACATCAAAATTTACTTTTGAAAGTTTGCTAAACGATGCTGACAATATCGACAGAAATAATTGGGGTCAGAGTAAAATTAATTGAAAATTTAACCAAGAGACGGGTATAGCTAAATGAGCATAAAATGAATACAAATATATAGGATAAATA
>DAOUSR010000198.1 GCA_030627125.1 Thioploca sp. | reverse complement strand
TAACGTAGAGACAAGGCATGCCTTGTCTCTACAATTTCAAAATAAGGTAGTCCTAAACAAAGTAGTGGTGTATAATATAAGGTCAAATATCTCGGAAAAAATATAAAATGTCCAACATGTAACTCAGAAAATATCATATGGAAGTGCTGAAGAACTTTTTTACCAGCAACGCATAACGGCCAGCCAGTCGAACAAACCTCAAAATTTGAAATTATCCGTCAATCAGGGCATAATGGTGGAAATTTTATATTTCAACATCAGTAAAGTCCAATATTTATAGCATTTCTCAATTGAATTTATTATATCAATGCAAATTAATAGCTTGATATTTAATTTCATTAAGAATTGCTATATCTTGGTACAATATGCTCGTATAACCGTTCCTAAAAGAATTTCAAATCTAGAAATTAGGAACGAGAAATTATATAACTTTAATTAAAAAATAACCATGAAAGAAATCATCTTAACAGTAGTAGTAGGCTTACTATTAACCATTGCTGGCTTATTTATCGAAAAATGCTATTTTGAAGAGAATAGTTGCCCGATAGAATCCATGAACGAAACTGCTCCTGAACTTTCTACCTATTTTAAGATAAATTACTTATACCGTTCTAGTGGTAAAGGAGAGCCTAAACAATTAAAAGGCGATACTTTAACAACAGGCGATACTTACAAAATAATTTTCCAACCATCAACGAAGAAACATGTATATATATTTCAAATTGATTCTGCCAATAAAATCACTCGTTTATTCCCAACCACTGATTTTGCTAAAGCTAATAAAAAGAATATAAATCCAGTTAAAAAAACCCGAAAATACTTTGTGCCAGCTAAAAAATGGTCGTTTGAATTAGACACAACTACTGGAAAAGAAACGATTTATACTATAGTAAGTAACAAACCAGATAAAAATTTAGAACAACAGTATGCAGCTATGTTAGCCCAACAAGATAATCAAACTCTTCAACAAAGAAAAGTGGTTCGGAAAGAGTGGAATAAAGCAATGAAAAAACGTGGAGTAAGGAATAAACTTACCCAAAATAATTCTAAGCCAATAAAATGGACTGAAGGTGAACAAAAATTAGCAACAACTCTTGCCAATTTACAGAAAATGTGTGATGGTTGTGTGAATATTGTGAATTTTAAACATAAATGATTGGGTAACCACAAGGGATTACCCCCAGAGCCACCGCATTAAAATTCATATAAAAACATAAAGCTACTGATGATGATAACTGATGACGAAACACCTGTTTTTTACAATAGAATTATTTGGTGTATTTTATACATGCATAATTAAATTTATGTATGCACGTAAAGCTAGATATAGCAAAGGTTAGGCATCTAACCATGTATTTGCAAAATGATTTTAATGCGGTGGCCCTAATTAGTTAAATAGTATGTGTAAAAACACGCAACAATGGATAAAACTGATTTTCCAATTTTATTGGATTTAAAGGAAGTTGCCAAGTCCACTCAACTTTATGCTCAACCATATTAGTCGGACGTAACGCTTGTTCCACTAACAAAGTAACCATCATTTGACTGATAAGAGGATCGGCAGTTTGCTTATCAAGCCAATCCTTTAATACCAACAAAGTAAAAGTACTTGGCAATTCTTTCTGAGCTTTAGACAACAACTCTGGAATATCCAAGGCAGTTTCTAGCTTTAGTTCCAATCGCTCTGTGCAAAGGGCAAGCATTTTATCCCCACGTTTAAACATTTTTGGAATAAACTGTTGAAAAATAAAAGGAGAATTTGTGTTTGTGTCTAAAGTTCCTGCTAACTTTGCCAAACCATTTTCAGGAATATGCCAAACAAAAATATTTACCTGAACAATTCTAGGAAATGACACATTCTGAACAGCATCAGGTTTGATTAAATGTTCCAACAAACTATTTTGGATTTCCAACGTCAATACTTGAGCGGTTTCACTATCCAAAACGATTGATTTTTTCAAATTTTCGCTTGTTACAAAATGCTTTGGCACTGGAATCAGTAACTTTTTTGGAGATAACCAATAATCAGCCTTTTCTTGCTGAAACCAACTCACTTTTTCTTTAAGTTCCTCAGAAGATTTGATGATGACAGGCATTTCCACTGTAATCTCAGTTACTAATTGTTTTAATGTCTCTTTATCAATCACACTTAAAACACCAAAGAATTTCAAAGGTGCATTAGCTTTTGAACGCCATAAACCAGAAGCATTAAGACCACTCAATAATAGTAATCCACCCTTACCAAAACGTTGTGACATTTTACCTTTACCAGTTTGGGCTTGGAGTCGAATTACTGGGCCAAATTCAGGTAAATCAGTAATTTCAGCAACAGTATAATTCCCCAAAATTGGTAAGGCTTGAAACCAAGGTTGGGTCAGTTTATCATTGCTATCCGTACCACGCACCGGCAAAGAAACATTTTTCGAAGGATAGGAAAGAATGCCATCAGTGCTAGGTGAATTGACATCAAGGTAAATTAACAATTCTTGGCTTGATGCTGGACAAACGAATAAAAACCATACTATAAAAATAATTGGATTAGTCATCATCAGATTCTTCATCTTCATCCTCTTTTGGTAATAGTGGAACAACTAATGGAAAAATAATACGACTTAATTCTTGAGTAGAGTTTGACGCTGCTAAAGTCTTTGCACGTGTTTTTGGCAAAGCTATAACTGAGCCATTTTCGAAAAAAATTTTACCCCAGTAAATTAAATGATATTGATGAGATTCGCCAATAGTGGTAAAATTTTGTTTATAAAATAAAAAAGGAGTATTTTTGATTAATAACATTTTACCAGGTTGGCGATAACCTTCACTATCTACAATTTCACTTTGTAAAGCAATAGAACGAATTCCTAAAGATTTAAGTAAGGCTGTTGGAACAGTCCGTTTAGGTAAAACCGGTTATGCTTTTTTAGTGGATGAAAAGGGCAAAGTTCTCGCCCATCCTGAGGCTAAATATGTTACTGGCAAACAATTGAGTGATTTTAGTGATTATGCTCCAGTAAAAGCTATGTTAACCAACCAAGATAAATCTTACTCATTTTTAGATGAAAAACAGGTTAAATGGCTGTCTTATGGTATTAAACTGGAAAATGATTGGAATGTAATTGCGTTACAACAAGAATCCGAAGTCTTAGAGAAGGAACAAGTTTTTTTACAATTAGTAACTTTAATTGCGGTAGTCGCAGTAATTAGTGTGATAATTTTAATCTGGCTATTAACGAGCCGTTTATTAGAACCGATTAGTCGACTTACCATAGCTGCTAAAACTTTATCTCAAGGCCAATGGCATCAACATGTGCCAGTAAAATATCAAGATGAAGTAGGAACTTTAGCTAATGCTTTCAATCAGATGGCGAAACAATTGCGTATTTCGTTCTCAATTTTACAAACTAAGAATGAAGAAGCTCAGAAAGCCCGTGAAGAAACTGAAAAGGCTAATAAAGCTAAAAGTGTGTTTGTTGCTAATATGACCCATGAACTCCGAACTCCATTGAATGCTATCATCGGTTATAGTGAAATGTTACAAGAAGAAGCCGAAGATATGGAGCCAGAAGAGTTTGTACCAGATTTGGAAAAAATTGCTAGTGCTGGTAGGCATTTATTAGCCTTGATCAACGATGTATTAGACTTTTCTAAAGTAGAAGCGGGAAAAATGGAAGTTTACTTAGAATCTTTCCAAGTTAACAAAATGATCAGTGAAGTAGTAGCGATGATTCAACCTGCAATCCAGAAAAATAACAATACATTATTTACCCAACATAGCGATGATTTAGGAACTATGCACTCTGATGTTACTAAAATTCGCCAATGTTTATTCAATTTACTAAGTAATTCCAGCAAGTTTACTGAAAGTGGTAAGATAAATTTGACTGCCAAACGTGAAATAAAAGATGATGAAGATTGGCTAATTTTCCAAGTGACTGATACTGGGATTGGCATGACTGAAGAGCAAATGAGCAGGGTATTTCAAGCATTTACTCAAGCTGATTCATCCACTACTCGTAAATATGGTGGCACTGGCTTAGGATTAGTTATTACTCGCCAATTTTGCCAGATGATGGGTGGTAATATTAATGTTGCGAGTGAATTTGGTAAAGGAGCTACTTTTACTATTGAATTACCAGTTGCCACCAAAAAAGCGTAAAAATTCTAATTATCATAGCTATAGCATTTGATTTACAGACCAACCATGAGCTTAATTTAATGGGGTTAAATCAAATGATTTCTAAGCTTGTAAATGATGATACTGGGCTTTAAGTATAATAAATACAAGTAAAATTAAAGTTTTTAGTTTAGAATATAACGATGGAAGAACTAAACCAATCAGAAAAGTGTCCAAATTGTGGAAGCTTGGAAACAAAGATAATAAGCCACTACGAAACAGTACATAATGGTAGCAGACGAATGCACCAATGCCAAGATTGCAACCATAATTTTTTCGAGACAGAACTCCAATGGCACATGTCAAGACCCCATTAAGTAAGGTTGCAAGTGTGTTTCGTGTATGTAGCGAAGATATGGGATTAAGAGCAACAGCTAGAATTTTCGGCATGCACAAGAACACAGTTGCTGAATGAGAAAGCAAGTTTGCCGAGCAGAAGGAACCTCTGATGTTGTATGCAGTATGCCATGAGTTCATAAACTTAACTTTTGAAGGTGACGAACTGTATACCATAGTTGGAAAGCTCAGGCCTTTTATCTTGGGACTCACAGTTCAAGACCACTGCCGAAAAACTTGAGTTAGGTAAAAAACTGCATTCAACAACTGATCAGGATATATTTATTTATCGCTTTGATGTAGAAATAGGGAAATGGCCCAGACAACTTTATAAATTTGAAATAGGTGATTATCCCGGACAAGATAGTGAGAAATTCCAAATCACTTTGATAATAAATTTCACAACACTCCTTATCTTAAATGGGTAATAGAGGCTGACGCATTTATAATTACGTTTGACGTTGCTGATTTATTGCAAGATGAAGATACTATGAATAAAAATATAGTTAAATTCAGAACCTCTGTAGAATCAGCATGGCAACATTTAGCTGATGTTCATCTTGAGGGTAGGAGAAGTTTAAAAAATAAACCAATTGTTTTGGTATTCACAAAATGCGACCTATTTTTATATCTTGAAAAAGAGATGACTTTTGGAGAACATGTCTCAAAAAAAGTTCAGCGATATGGATTTGATGAAATATCTGATATTGAAAAAATAGATGAAGAAAAGTTAAAACATGGTAAAAACTTAGTAAAAAAATGCTTTGGAGATGTCATTAAATTTCTTGATGCTCGAAGTCATAACTGTAGTGTTATTTATACAAGTTCCTTTTGGTTAGTAAATGATTCAAATAATTAGCGTCTTGGTATGGAAGGGCTGTCCGAACAATTATTGCCAGAGGATTCCTCATTGTCGTCATTACTTAAAAAAATACCATATCTTAAGAAATTGAGTGAATATGCCACTTACCATGCGGAGTCAAATAATTCAACATGATACTATTTGGCTCGCCTTCCTTAGTCTTCCTAAAATCACCGTATAACATCGGATCAGCTTTAGGTTTATAAGTTGGCAAATGCTCACCGAAAGCAATATAACCTTCATGGTCT